>CAZWVE010000345.1:0-2094 GCA_964636925.1 uncultured Marinicella sp. | reverse complement strand
GCAGATGCTTTGAGCCGGCTTCTAAAAAAGACTCGGTTAAGCCACTCAATCCCAAGGCGTCATCGGCTTGGCCAAGACCTGTTTCACAACCACTTAACACCGTTAAATCCAGGTTATTAGGCAACGCCGCAATATCCATTACCCTGACATAAGCCGATGGTTGTGTTTGGCCCTGCGGAGTGTAGGCAGACAAGACCAATGAGGACAGCCCCGGAATATCCGGATGAAAAAAGGCATGGGAAGCCATATGCAGTACCCGAAAGGGCTGTAAATCCAGGCTCAAAAAGTGTCTTTTATTGGCGGCAAAACCGCTCAAGGTGGTGGCATTGAATTGACCCGCGATGAATTCAGTTTCATGTTGTGTATGAATTAACCTGGGATAGGCATTGATTGCTTCGGTTTCGCCGGGTGTGTTTGTCAGGCGTTTATCCTGTGGCGAATACACCGGATCTGTTACCACCAGTGCCCGGGCCTGTTTGGGTATTCGGTGTGGGCTGCGAGTTACCGCGTCCGGGGTATTTATGCGTCGCACCGCAGTGCTGGTGACAATCGGTTGTGTCTGCTTGTATCGTGCATCAGGCAACGCACCCAATGGCAATAAGTTTAAGGGTTCATCGGTGATCAGTTGGATGGTTTTAACGGCTTTGAATTCTGATAAGGGCCCGGTAAGTATTGAGGCCAATTGTTTCGTGTGATGATGCTCACGGCTTTGTCCGGTCAATTCCAGTCTCGACAGGGCAATGCGTTCTTTCAGTTGTTGTTTTGGCGGCAGCGGATGGGTGACAAATTGATCATGAGAAATCCACCAGGATAAACCACCGACATCACCCACGGCATACACCAACAGTAAGACGTCATCGGATAATTGTTTTTGAATGTCGTGCAATTGGATTGGAGGTTTATCCGCAGGGGGCATGTGCTGATAGGAAAAATCAATGCGGGCCTTAAGCTCAATGATGTCGTTTTCGATGCGTTCTTTATCGGCAGATGATAATTGTCGATTTTCAAGTGCTTCGGATTTGTCCTGGATGTCTTGCAGCCACGCTGTCATTCGCTCGCTGTGCAAAGAAGAGGTGTCTTCCTGCCGGTGCCGTGTGGCTGACTGAAATTGACTGCGCTGATGCATGGTTTCTAAGAATGCCTGCTGTGATTTACCCAGTTTATGCAAGATAAGGGCGTTCAGTGACCGGGTCTCTTTTAACATCTTTTGGACACTGTCGTTGATTTTGGCATCTTCTGAGCTGCCAAGATAAAACCGCAGGTTGGTGATCTCTTCATTGATGACTCGCTCAGCTTCGGTGAAATCTTGAGTTAAATAATACGCCTGAGCCAACAAATTATTGGCCCGACTGAGTAAGCCGGTGTGCCATATTTTTTTGAGGGATTTAATTTCCCGGCTGAGCATCTCTATGGCGTGCACATAATCCCCATTGTCCATGAGCCACTCAGCCCGGGTAATCTGAATACTGGCTGCCAGGCGCTTATGGGGTGAGTTTTGACTATATCGGACGGCCGGTTCGATGTGGCTGCCTGCTTTTTGTAAGTTGTCCTGTTGTCGGTAAAGGCTGTATTGGTTTAAATGACTTAAAGCCTTAAATCGTGCATGGTCATGGGTTTCGGCCAAGGCCAGTAATTCTTGGCTCAAGCGCAACGCCATCGTGTGTTTATTTTGTTTGCCGTAAATGGTGGCCAGTTTGTGCAACGATGCCATGTGACCGACTGGATGATTTTTGGGGTCTCTTAAGGCAAGGGCTTTTTTAAAATAAATTTCAGCCAATTTCAGCATCCCTAAATTATCATAAAAAATACCCAAATTATGCCGGCACAGGGAAAGCCAGCGATTATTTCCATTTTGTTCAAATATAGGGCAGGCAGATTCCAATAATTCTTGTGCGTGCTCATAATCACATTTTTTGAGGTAATGCATGTCCAAATTATTTTTCGCTTTGGCCGGCGTTAAACGACCGGAAAGATTTTCTGATAATTGAATATAGGCCAGCCAGATGATTTCGGCTGTTTCCGGATCGCCCAAACCATCATAAATCAGGGCCAGGTTATTTAAAGTGGCCGCCGTGTTTTTGTGGTCATCACCCT
>CAZWVE010000344.1:0-2102 GCA_964636925.1 uncultured Marinicella sp. | reverse complement strand
CAATTAACAGGCGCTTATCAAAAAAAGCTCAAACAACAAATTATTAAAGACATCGACTTAAAAAATGGCATACGACATTTATTAAAACCACATGTTGATGCACTGGCGCTCCCCAGAAAAATCAAATTTGTTACTACCATGCCGGAAAATCAACAAGGCAAAACCACGGCTGCGATGTTGAGGTCTTTATTTTATGACTGTGATTAAATTTCCCGACCATCATTTACTACAGCAAACGGATAATCCGCTCACCTTAATTATTGAGTTGTCATTGCCTCCTGAATTGATTTTTTTTGAGGGCCATTTTCCGGAAAAAGCCATTCTTCCGGCGGTGAGTCAAATTTATATGGCCGAAAAACTGTTTAAGCAGTACTGTTCGCTCAATTTAAGTTTTGTGGCCCTTAAAAGACTTAAATTCAGACGCCCCATTGTACCGGTGGAGCACATGAAGCTGGAGTTGAGCTTTAATGCTGAAAAATCGTTGTTGTCATTTCGCTATTTTGATGATCAGGAAACCAAATCCACTGGCCATATTCAGTTTGCTGTCCAGCCATGAACCGCTACTGCCTAATTATTCCGGTTTATAACCATCACCATAAGCTTGAAAGCCTATTGGATGCCTTGCGAACGTATCAGCTAACAATTTTTTTAATTGATGATGGCAGCAATGAAGCTTCAGCTCACCGTATCAAAGATATTGCGGAAAAATTTGAGCCAATTCAATTACATCGACATGAACGAAATCAAGGTAAAGGCGCGGCCGTAATGACCGGCATGATGCTGGCGCAGCAACAAGGTTTTAGCCATGCCATTCAAATTGATGCAGATTTTCAGCATAATCCGACAGATATCGCTCAATTTATTCAACACGCTGAACAGCATCCCGAAGCGCTGATATGTGGAATTCCGGTTTATGATGAAACCGTTAATAAACTGCGCTATTACGCCCGTTATTTAACCCATGTGTGGGTTTGGATTCACACATGGTCACTGGACATTAAAGACAGCATGTGTGGCTATCGCTTGTATCCGGTGTCAGCTTTTATGGATCAGATAGAACGTAAAAAACCCGGACAATATATGAATTTCGACACCGAAATCATCGTCAGACTGCACTGGCAGGGCATCGAGATTGTTAATGTTCCCACCGAAGTGCGTTATCATGATGATGTACCGTCTAATTTCAGGCCATGGGCTGATAATTGGGCGATTACTAAGATGCATACGGTATTGTTTTTTGGCATGCTGATTAGAATTCCGAAATTAATGAAACGAAGATGGACTAAGCAGCCATGACCCATTGGGCTAAAACACAAGAACGCGGCTCGATTAAAGGCATGATGTTTTTACTGTATGTGTTGAAATTTTTGGGTGTGGCTGTTTGTAAAGTATTTTTAGTGCCGGTTCTGATGTATTTTTTTGCTACAAAAAAAGCGCCACGTGACCATCTTAAACAGTATTTAAAGCACCTACATACCCATGATCCGTCACAGCCTGAGCCCGGGTTAATTAATGTCTTTAAAATTTACATCAATTACGGATTTGCCATTATCGAACGCATCGCCGCCTGGCAAAATAAACTCACCATTAAACAGGTTAATAAGCACAACGAAACGGTGTTTGAGGATTTGGTCAGACGGCAACAAGGCGCCATTTTACTGGTGTCGCATCTGGGTAATTACGAAATATCCAGGGTGCTGGGTTCGTCTTTATCCGGTGTCAAACTGACTGTGTTTATGCACACGGAGCAATCAGCCAAAATGACCCGTGCCATTAAAAAGATTAATCCTGAATATGATTTATCGGTGATTCAGGGTGATCAATTAGACATTAAAGTGGCGATGATGTTGAAAGAACGCATTGATCAGGGTGAATTTGTGGTGATTGCCGGTGATCGGGTGCCGGTGGACAATGATCAGGCGGTTTTGACCGCTGATTTCCTCGGTCATCCGGCGAATTTCCCGGTGGGGCCTTATGTTATGGCAAAAGTATTGCAGTGTCCGATTGTCAGCTTATTTTGTCTAAAATCAGACAAAGCTTATGATGTATATTTCGATCTGCTGGCCGAAACGGTGACATTTGATCGCCATCACAGAGACGAT
>CAZWVE010000343.1:0-2104 GCA_964636925.1 uncultured Marinicella sp. | reverse complement strand
CACGCACCACGATTCGGGAAGCATCGGCCATTTCAACAACCCCGCCTCGCTTGGCAATTACGGTTACCCCGGAATCACGCGAAACAGTACGCTCCATACCGGTACCCACCAACGGCTTTTGAGCCCGTAAGGTCGGCACGGCCTGGCGCTGCATGTTTGAACCCATTAAAGCGCGGTTGGCATCATCGTGCTCCAGAAATGGAATTAAGGCCGCTGCCACAGAAACAATTTGTTTCTCTGAAACGTCCATATAATTGACTTCTTCGGCCTGTTTCAGCACCACTTCACCCTTATGACGGCATAATACGAACTCATCGGCAAATGAGCCGTCTTTGTTTAATTTGGCGCTGTTTTGGGCAATCGGGTTATCCGAATCCTGAATGGCGGACAAATAGACGATTTCATCAGTCACTTTACCGTTTTTCACTTTACGGTAAGGGGTTTCCAGGAAACCGTAATCATTGGTTCGGGCATACACCGCCAATGAATTAATCAAGCCAATGTTCGGCCCCTCCGGTGTTTCAATCGGACATAAACGGCCATAATGGGTCGGATGCACGTCACGCACTTCAAAGCCGGCGCGTTCACGGGTTAAACCGCCCGGCCCCAGAGCCGATACACGACGTTTATGGGTAATCTCTGATAATGGATTATTTTGATCCATAAATTGAGATAACTGGTTGGAGCCGAAAAATTCTTTAATTGAGGCAGAAATGGGTTTGGCATTAATCAAATCTTGCGGCGTTAAACCTTCAGATTCAGCCACAGTCAGGCGCTCTTTAACGGCACGTTGCACCCGTACTAAACCGATTCGGAATACATTTTCCGCCATTTCACCGACAGAACGAACCCGACGATTACCCAAATGGTCGATATCATCCACATGGCCTTTGCCATTTCGGATATTAACCAATTCGCGCATGACATCAACAATGTCTTCATTCGATAAAGTACCTTCACCTTCAGACTCTTCACGGCCTAATCGCATATTGAATTTCATGCGACCAACCGCCGACAAGTCATAGCGCTCCGGGGTAAAGAATAAACCTTCAAACAAAGAACGGGCGGCTTCTTCCGTGGGCGGCTCACCGGGTCGCATCATGCGATATATTTCAATTAAAGCTTCTTCCGGTGTGGTGGTTGGATCAATATTCAGGGTATTCGACATGTACGGACCACGGTCTAAATCATTGATCAGTAAAATATCAATGGATTTAACACCCGCATCGCGAAGTTTTTCCAAAACGTCTTCGGTAATTTCCGTGTTTGCCGGGAATAGTATTTCCCCGGTATCTTTATCAATAATATTTTTAGCTAAAATCTTATCAATCAGATACGAATCTTCCAGTGTTAAATGGCTCAGACCTGATTCTTTTAATTTACGCTCATGACGGGCAGTAATTCGACGTCCGGCCTCGACAATCACATCCTTGCCGTCTTTAATGTCAAAACCAAACGTGTCGCCTTTAATGTACTCAGGCACCAATTTCATTTTGGCATTTGTTTTGTTGAGGGTGATGGGGATAATCTCAAAAAACTGCTCTAGAATCTGTTCATCATTAAAGCCCAAAGCGCGCAACAAGATTGACGCCGGCAATTTACGACGACGATCAATACGAACAAAAACACTGTCCTTGGCATCAAACTCCATGTCCAACCAGGAACCACGATAAGGTATGACACGTGCTGAATATAAAATCTTGCCCGAAGAATGGGTTTTACCTTTATCGTGATCAAAGAAGACACCGGGAGAGCGGTGTAATTGGTTGACAATAACACGCTCAGTACCGTTAATAACAAAGGTACCGGTCTCGGTCATTAAGGGCAAATCACCGAGATAAACACTTTGTTCCTCAACGTATTTAACTTTTTTCTTTTTCTTGGTGCTTTTATCTTTGTCGTAAATCACCAACTGAATAACCGCTCGGATTGACGCCGCGTAGGTCATACCGCGCAATTTACATTCCAGCACGTCAAATTCAGGGTCTTCAACAGAAACACTGACATATTCTAATTTGGCAAATCCGGAATAGCTCTCAATAGGAAAAATTGAATTCAAGGCATCATTTAATCCATTAAGGCCCTGATCATTTTCACCCAAAAA
>CAZWVE010000342.1:0-2105 GCA_964636925.1 uncultured Marinicella sp. | reverse complement strand
TCGGCTTCCTGGAGGGCGCGGGCGCCGCCGAGGCATTCGGTGACGTTTTCGCCGGTCAGTTCGAGGTGCACGCCACCGAGGTGTGAGCCGTTGTCTTTGTGAACTTTGAAAGATTCTTCAACCTCTTTGGAGATATTTTCGAATCTTCGGGTTTTGTAGCCGTTGGAGGTGGATTCGGTATTGCCGTGCATGGGGTCTGCGCACCAGACGACGTTGAGTCCGGCTTTTTGCACGGTTTTAATGAGTCTCGGTAAATTGTCTTCGATGTTGCCGGCACCGAAGCGGTGTACCAGGGTGAGTTTACCGGCTTCATTTTTTGGGTTGAGGGTGTGGCACAAATCAATCAAATGGTCGGATTCAGTTTCTTTGCCGATTTTCACGCCGATGGGGTTTTCAATGCCGCGCAGCAGTTCCACGTGGGCGCTGTCGATTTGGTTGGTTCTAAGGCCAATCCAGGGAAAGTGTGTGCCCAGGTTAAAGTATCCGGTTTGTCGCGGTACCTGGCGGGTCAGGGCTTGCTCATAGTGTAAATGCAGGGCTTCATGGGCACTGAAAAATTCGACACTGGATAAGTTATTCACGGGACGACCGACAAGCACTTCGGCAAAATGCACCGATTCGGTGATTTTACTGACCAAATCTTTAAATTTCTCGGCATTTTTAGAATGTTTAACCCAGGCGATGTCCCAATATTCAGGGTGACGAATATCAGCAAAACCACCATCCACCAGCGCCCGAATAAAATTCAGAGTCATGGCTGAATAGTGATAGGCTTTCAACATATTATCAGGATTGGGTACCCGCGAGGCTTCATCAAAGGTGTTTTGATTGACAATGTCACCGCGAAAAGACGGTAAGGACTGGCCGTCACGGGTTTCCATATCGGCACTGCGGGGCTTGGCATACTGTCCGGCAAAGCGACCGACACGCACCACTGGTGTCTGACAGCCATGAATAATCACCAGGCTCATTTGGATTAATACTTTAAGCCGGTTGGAAATAATACTGGAATGACAGTCGGCAAAACTTTCAGCACAATCACCGCCTTGAATGAGAAAACGTTTACCGGCTGCCACTTCGGCCAGATATTTCTTTAAGCGTAGAATTTCCCATGAGGTTACTAATGGCGGTAATTCACTCAACGTATCAAGGGCTTGGTTCAATGCCTGTTGATCCGGATAAGTGGGCCGCTGGCGTATCGATTTTGATTTCCAGCTATCAACAGTCCAGGTATTTGTTAGGTTTTTATGGGTATTTTGTTTCATGGGTTTTCCGTGTTCTTATGGGTATGTACGGGAATAAACAGCCAGACTAAAGTAAAAATAAACAGGCCAATAAACATAAGTAGTGACCAGGTGGGCATGCTCATGCCAAATAGTTGCCATTGGATGTCGGCACAATTACCGGAGCCTGAGAGTACTGTCTTTAAAACCTCCCACAGTGGTGATGAATCCATCATCATTTGTAAACTGGGACCACAATCGGGAACCTGCTCCGGGGGCAAGCCCTGCATCCAGACATGACGGCCGCTGATGGCGATACCTATGGCAGCGGCAATCAAAGCCAGCGCGGCAATAATTTTCCTGCCCCAATATAGGGTGGGTTTTGGCGTTGCCACTAAAAATAACAGACCAATGGCAATATACACCACGCGCTGCAAAATACATAAGTTACATGGTAGTAAATAATCGACGTATTCAACATAAAGCGCATATGCAATAAGGCCGGCACACAGCAAGAAAGGTAATGCGGTGAGAAGTCTGAATTGGTTTTTACTCACGGGTCTCATGGTTATGGATAAAGGTTATAGGTTAGCAAAATACACCATTAATTGTCACCTTTTTAAAGTGCTTAGACACAAAAAAACCCGTCAATCGACGGGTTTTTCTGAATTATTGTGTACCGGTTGTTTATTCGTCGTCATCAGCCACTTCAACAGCAGCAGATTTAATGGGACGATCAACCAATTCAACATAAGCCATGGGGGCATTATCACCGGCACGGAAACCGCATTTTAAAATGCGCAAATAGCCGCCGGGTCGTTCTTGATAACGGGGGCCCAATTCATCGAATAATTTACCCACAAGCTCTTTGTTACGCAGTTG
>CAZWVE010000341.1:0-2107 GCA_964636925.1 uncultured Marinicella sp. | reverse complement strand
AAGCCATCAACAAAAATCACATCAGGAACCCGAACCCGAAAAGCGGCACTGATGGGTGAAGTCAGTCCTAAAGTTCGGGCGTTGTCGCGCTCATTATCAATTCCGCTTGGCAAGCCGTTATAATCCACATCGGGATTGGAGAAATACTGCCGCCGGCTACAACCACCGGTGCATGGGCTTGAATAAGACATCACTGTTCGATAAGAGCCACTGTGGTAATGACCAAAAGACCAGGGGTACGAGGCCGTTGTACTTGTGGCGCTGGAATTTTCAGGATTATGTTCCAAGCCCATATTATGCCCAAATTCATGGGCAAATGATAAGTTCCCCACAGCACAGCTGACTTTTGTCACTTGCACTGCATAATCACGAAAGCCGGGGCCGGGATTACGCATCACATAGCCGCGGCCACAGGAACCACTCATGTTGTTCACCAATAAGCCGGTCATATCGGCACCGTACTGGTTTTTTAAGGCTTCGACTTCGGTGCTGCTTTGCAGCCAACTCAAGTCTGTTGAAGAGTTATTGGAGTCGTTATAATTCACCTCACCGGCATATATCAGCACAATCTCCGTGTCCACTAAACTGTTCACCATAGCAATGTTCATGGCATCGACAGCGGCTTGTGCGATGGCTTTAATGCCGTTATGACCACCGGCACCGGCTCTCGCCTCGGGCGTATAGACCACAATCACATCAACCGTATTCGCGGCTCGGCCAACAGACGTGGATATTGACTGCGGCAGTTTTTCCGCCCTCACGTGTTGAATGGGTTCAGCGCCGTCACATTCAGGAAAACCGTCGGGGTTCAGTTTAACCACCCTTACCCGATAATTACCCAGAGGTTGGATCTCAAACACCGCTTTATCGGTATGAATACTACCCGCAATGGCATCCTGATAGAGACTGAATGAAACCTGTTGAGCATCATCGCCTTTAATATGACCCTGCCAGGAAAAACCCGAAAGATGGTTTTTTTGAAGTTGCTCAAACACGCTTATAAGTTTTAGTCCGTCCGGTAATTCAATAACAATCTGTGCGTTTCTGCTTGTTAACAGATCAACATTGACCGTCGCAATGATACCCTATGGGCGGGTATGGGCTACTTCTGCTACTTCTATGGTCGAAATATTTGTCAATAAATTATCAGCCAAAGCCTGACCAAGAAACAGTAAAAAAATAGCGGCTATTATATAATTTTTCATTTGCGGACTCCCAATTCCTGCTATCGCATACAAATAGTTTATCGGATATCGGCTTTTTGTGGAATTAAATTAACAACCTATTGCTAAAACTGTGACTTCGGTTTGATTTAAAAAAAAGAGTTTTTAATTCGCTTTGATTTTTATGCCACCCATTAAAAAACGCCGAATTGGTTAAAACCAACCGGCGTTTAAAGCCTGAGTCCGATGAACCACTTAAGTTTTAATTAAGTTGTTAATAACTTTATTAAACGCATCGCTGGGGCGCATGGCGGCAGCTGCTTTGTTATTATCCGGTTCAAAATACCCGCCTAAATCGACCGCTTGGCCCTGGGCATCAATAAGCTGCTGTAAGATCGTCTCTTGTTGCGCATTGAGTTCTGCCGCCACCGACTTAAAGACTTCTTGCAATTGCGGGCTGTCGTTTTGCTCGGCCAGGGCTTCTGCCCAGTATTTAGCCAGATAAAAATGGCTGCCGCGGTTATCCAGTTCGTTGACTTTCCGAGACGGTGATTTGTTGGTTAATAAATAGGCTTCATTGGCCTTGTGTAAAGCATTGGCCAGTACCTGTGCATCCTTATTGCCGGTTTTTTCGGCATAGGCTTCCAAAGAAACCGCCAGGGCTAAAAATTCGCCCAAGGAATCCCAGCGTAAATGACCTTCTTCGATAAACTGCTGTACATGTTTCGGCGCAGAACCACCGGCACCGGTTTCAAACAAACCGCCACCGGCCAGTAACGGCACGATGGACAGCATTTTGGCACTGGTACCCAACTCTAAAATCGGGAACAAATCGGTCAGGTAATCCCGTAACACATTACCGGTTACAGAAATGGTGTCTTTGCCGGCACTGACCCGCTCACAGGTGTAACGCATGGCAGCTTTCGGGTTCATGATTTTAATCT
>CAZWVE010000340.1:0-2111 GCA_964636925.1 uncultured Marinicella sp. | reverse complement strand
TATCTTTGAAGATGAAGCCATTATAATGGCATGCTTGTTATTTACCAACAGGATAATTTAATCATGTTTGACAATCTAACCGATCGACTGACGCAGAGTATTAAAAAAATTCGTGGCCAGGCGAATCTAACCGAAGACAATATCAAAGATATATTGCGAGATATTCGGGTCGCTTTGCTGGAAGCGGATGTCGCTTTACCTGTGGTGAAATCGTTTATTGAAGACGTTAAACAACGGGCTCTGGGACAAGAGGTTCTAACCAGCGTTAAACCGGCTCAAATGATGGTTAAAGTGGTTCAAGAAGAACTTGAGCGGGTTTTGGGTGAGGAAACACAAGGCATTAATTTTAATGCACAACCACCGGTGGTGATTTTAATGGCCGGATTACAGGGTGCCGGTAAAACCACCACCTCAGGTAAACTGGCTAAATACCTGACTGAACAACATAAGAAAAAAGTCATGATGGTATCTGCCGACGTTTATCGGCCGGCGGCCATTGAGCAGTTACAAACGGTCGGTGAGCAGATTGGCGTCAGTGTTCACCCCTCATCGGTGATTGATGATCCGGTCAGTATCGGTCAAAGCGCCGTGGATGCCGCAAAAAAAGGATTCTTTGATGTCCTGATTGTTGATACCGCCGGCCGTCTGGCCGTGGATGAAGCCATGATGCAGGAGATTAAAGCCCTGCAGGACAGTTTAAATCCGACTGAAACCCTGTTTGTTGTGGATGCCATGACCGGCCAGGATGCCGCCAACACTGCCAAAGCATTTGCCGATGTACTGGACTTAACCGGTGTGGTCTTAACCAAAGTGGACGGAGACGCCCGTGGTGGTGCGGCTTTATCAGTGAAGACCATCACCGGCAAGCCCATTAAGTTTCAGGGTGTGGGTGAAAAAATGGATGCCCTGGAGCCTTTTCACCCGGACCGTATTGCCTCCAGTATTCTGGGTATGGGTGATGTCTTGTCATTGGTGGAAGAAGCTGAACGGAAGATTGATAAGAAAAAGGCTGAGAAGTTTGCCAAAAAAGTTCAGACCGGTAATAAATTTACCTTAGAAGATTTTCAGGAACAGCTGATTCAAATGCAAAATATGGGTGGCATGAGCTCCATGTTGGATAAATTACCCGGTATGGGTCAGCTGCCTGATGCGGTCAAGAATCAGGCCAGTGATAAACATACCAATCAAATGCTGGCTGTCATTAATTCCATGACGGTCAAAGAAAAGCGTTATCCGCAACTGATTAAGGGTTCGCGTAAAAGACGTATTGCCAAAGGCTCGGGCACCAACATTCAAGATGTTTCCAGGCTTTTAAAACAATACAATCAACTGCAAAAAATGATGCGTAAATTTAAAGGCAAGGGCATGATGAAAATGATGCAGACATTAGGCGGAAAACTACCCGGTGGTGGTTTACCGTTTTAACGCCATGAGCCGCTTACATGTGGGGTGGCTGTGTTGCGTATTACTGGCTTTAAATCCGGCCTGGGCAGGTAAAAAGCTGACACTTTATCAATGTCAGTCCACAGACGGGCATGTGGTCACTCAAGATCGACCATGTTCGGCGACACACCTGCGTTCGCTGACATCGGGCCAACAAAACACTGATGCGAAAAAAGCAGGTCTTAAGCCCCAACCCAAAGCGCTATCACATGCCATGCCACAACCACGCTATGAGTCTGGCGTATCACCGGATGAATTCATCGATATCATACAGTTAAAAAACTGGCATTCAACATTAAAGCGAAGCCATCACGGTTGGCAATTGTTGATTGATGTGCCGGGACAACGCCATGTGCAATCATCGGCACAGGTTTCCGTGCACTATTACCGGAACCCGAAGAGCACATTAAATGAGGATGCGTTTTCTTATGCACTGAATCTTTATCATACAATTCGCCATCAGTATCAATCCACCGACAGTCAATTCAAAGCCCATTCAGCGTATAAGATATTTAATATTGTTTACCAAAAATCCAGTCGTTTAGCCCAAACTGATTTTTATATGGGTAAATTAGACGGTTCTTTATGGGTTTTTACCCTGGAGAGTTATCCCGGTAATTCAGATAAAGCCCGTCAGTTGATGGCTCAATTACAGTCATTATTGTAAT
>CAZWVE010000339.1:0-2112 GCA_964636925.1 uncultured Marinicella sp. | reverse complement strand
AGTTTATCAAGCAAGAGAACTACGATCAGGCACAAACCTGGTTAGATAAGGCAAGATCAGTTGCGCCTGATTACATTGAATTGCATCATGCTCAATATTTAATCAATAAAGCGCAAGAACAAGCGATAAAAGCCATACAATCCCTGAAAAAAGTTCAGCAATTATTAAAAACACAACAGCTTAGACAATGGCAAATCAATGAAATGAACCTGCCGGAAACTACCTTGTTAAAAGAATAAAAATCTCAGTATTAAATCATTCAATCAATGGTTGTTAATAAAACAGTCAGCCAGTTTGAATACGCAAACTGGCTGACTGCTTTATATTGTTTAAGGTACTATTTTTTCACGTTTAAACATTAAGTTTGAAAGTTTTTGCAATGATAATGTTATTGCGGTTGCAGATATGAAACCAATGACTGTTACCAATATGAAATTAGCTGTCGTCGATGACAATCTGATGGTATAAAAGGATGCTGTTGTCACCAGCGCGGATAAAACTCCTGCGTTCACATAATTGAGTTGACTCAATGGATATTTTTGGAATTTCGAAATATCAAAAAATAAACAGACGTGTTGAGTAAACAATAAAGTAAATAAAAAAAACACAAACGCGTTTTCGGCGGTGAATGTATTGAGTTCGCTGAGCATATTAATCTCCGGTGTTATTATAATTATTGGGTCATTTTCATCATGGCCTTTTGATTGGTGACCGTTATTCTGGAAAGCACTATTGGCTTTTTAAATGACTGTCTTGGTTGAATTTGAGATAATGTGTTTCTAAACAGGCGTTCTGTTTCAATGTGAACCAATGAAGCAACTAAGTAGATTAGCAATTCATTAACAATATGATTTAAAAGCGACAAGCAGTCGTTATCACTGCCATCAGTGGTCAATCATTTTTAAAATCAGAACAGGTTTAAGAAACGGCTTTATGCGATGGGTGGTGCCCGGGCCGACTTAGGAAAGTGGTTTAAACAAAAGTGGTTAGAGTTGTAAGGGGAATATGGGTGTTGACAGTAATCGTGTGAAATTTCTTTGGTCGTTTTTACCAGGCAAAGATCTAAATCATCGTTATTATTCTCATGACTGAGGGAAGTGACGGCCTGAATACCCGTAACGTAATCAGAAAATAAGGGCTTATCTACCGTGAATGCAGTTAAAGATAAAACAGCGAAGCACAGCAATACATTGAATTTATTTGAAGCAATCATGCTTTGGATAAAACGGGTTTATGTAACGATAAGACTGCCACGATTAATAATAATGTTTAATGTTCCGTTAATATAAATTACATTCCATAACACAAATCTATACAGAATGAGGGTTAGCACGCGTAGATGCTTGCTTATCGTTTAATGTGTCCATTACAAAAATAATCAAGTAGACGGCTTTCTTTTCTGTTATTAATTAATGAATAGGGTAAAAACACAGGTTCAAGTCGCCATTTTTAACTGCCAGGATATGTATTCACCGGCCTTAAAAGGCACTATTGACAAGTTACTATTATCAACACTATCAACTACTTGCTGGGCACTTTTAACTAAGGTTATACGATCCTTATTAACTGGTAACTGATAGAATTTGGGGCCATTGATAGACGCAAAGGCTTCGAGTTTGTCCAGAGCATTGTCTTCTTCAAACACTTGCGCGTAATGCTCGATGGCATGCGGTGCGGTGAAAATACCGGCGCAACCACAGGCGGATTCTTTGGCGTTGATGGCGTGTGGAGCGGTGTCAGTGCCTAAGAAGAATTTTTTATGGCCTGATGTGGCAGCTTTTCGTAAAGCCTGGCGGTGTTGTTCGCGTTTGGCCACCGGTAGGCAGTATAGATGGGGTTTAATACCGCCGACCAGCATATCGTTACGGTTTATGTGCATATGATGCGCTGTGATGGTGGCGGCAATGTTGTCCTCTGCACTCATAACAAAATCTGCGGCATCTTTGGTGGTGATGTGTTCAAACACCACCTTTAACTCCGGCACATCTTTCAACAAAGGCTGCATAACATCCTCTATAAAGCGGGCTTCACGATCAAAAACATCAATGTCATCGCCAACCACTTCACCGTGCACCAGTAAAGGCATGCCCTGCTTTTGCATGGCTTCTAACA
>CAZWVE010000338.1:0-2113 GCA_964636925.1 uncultured Marinicella sp. | reverse complement strand
ATGATGAGGATAATGATAATAACTGGTTGTACAATAATATTTTCTACAATGTGCAATCAGCCGTTAATATTGGCTGGGATGGTACCTTTGGCACTGTGATTGCGAATAATATTTTTATAAACAATGAAGTCGGTATTTATTTGCAAAGTGGCGGCACCACAACCACGGTGGATGATTACCTCGATCAGTTTACTTCACATCATAATTTATACTTTAATAACAGCCATGCGGATATTCATCTCAGACCCAATTGGGGTGGAAACTTTTACAGTGGCACACCGTACTTTTTGGCTGCCTTTCAAACCCAGTTTAACGAAACGGAATTACAGTCTATCAGCGTTGATCCACAATTTATCAATACCACAGATTTTTATCTTTCAGAAAACAGCCCGGCTGTAGATGCCGGTGACGGTGCGTTTTGGAATGTACCTGCTGTGCATATGGGCGCCCATCCGTTTACGGTGTTATCGGATGTGATATTTGTGGATGGTTTTGAGGTACCGTAATCTGATAAAAGTTATCGTCATTAACATTGGTATGGAATAATCTATGGAAGTTGTCACTGTTGTCAAAGCTTTAGCAGTTTGGGTTATTATTGCGCTGCTGGCCATTATCAATGGTGGCGTACGCGAGTTTGCATTGATTCCTGTATTCGGTAAACGGACTGGTTTTATGGTAAGTGGTTTGTTGCTCTCTGTTTTAATTCTTGTTGTGACTTATGTAACCTTACCCTGGTTAAATATCGACAACAGGGGTGTGTTGATCGGAGTTGGTTGTGGTTGGTTGCTTCTTACTCTGGTGTTCGAATGTTCATTTGGCCTGTTGCGGGGTGTCCCGTTAAAGGAAATTTTACAAGCCTACACCTTTAAGGGTGGTAATATATGGCCGATTGTGCTTTTGGTCACAGCTTTAGCGCCCTGGGTTTCGGCCTGGATGCGTGGTTGGCTGTCCGTTTTTTAGAGGCATAAGCACTTTTTTAATTATGAAAGACCTATGTAATAATCTGGGTGTCTATCTATATTTACATTGGGTTAATGATAGTTTTACATTGATTTTACAATGGCGGTATATACTGATAGTAAGCCGATGAACGGCGGTCAAGTGACTAAATAATCCAATTAAAGGAGAGTCAATAATGAATAATGATAAGAATATCGAAGTACTTCAAGACGTCACGGCTAAATTATTCGATAGTTGTGAAGGTTATCAGATGTGTGCAGACATTGTTGAAGATAATCAAACCTTGAAAAATGAGTTTTTGCAACGTAAAAGCAGCCGAAATTTTTTAGTCAATGAATTTAAAGCCAAGATTGCCAGTTTAGGTGGTGAGGTGAAAGATTCAGGGTCTGCGGCCGGTGCGTTACACCGGGGTTATACGAAGTTTCTCAACATCTTTAAAGATGACGAAGAAGCGGCTGTGGATGCCCTTGATGACGGTGAAGAATACCTGGCAGAGTATATTGAGAAAAAACGCATAGAGGATGGTTTAAGGACTGACACACTGACGCTTTTGAATAAAGCCCATGCTTCAGCCAAAGCCGGTGAGCGATTTGCGGATTTTTTGGATGATTAAAACATTTGTTTTAACAATGCTTTAGAACATACCGGATGGTTTTTAATCATCCGGTTTTTTCTTGTCTTTCCGGATGAAAACACCAATGCCAGGGTTCGGCCATAATGCCATAGGGATTGTCTTCAGGATAACTTTCAAAAAAGCCATAATCAGCGGCATTGTGCTGTAACCAGGCATAGGCATCGGTAGCGGCGAAATCGGCTTCCAAAACCCGTGCTTCACCGTTGGTGGTGAGGTCTAAGGCACAACCGGTGTGGTGCTCACTGTGTCCCGGCGGTGTGTTGACTTTGAGAATATCGGTTAGCGTTTGGCCCTGATCCAATTTTTTTTGAATAAGTTCTGCCTGGTAGTTTAGTGAGCGATAAGCCGATACTGGTATGAGGTGAATACCCTCTTCTTTCGCGTCTTGTTGCATATTTTGCCAGGCTTTATTGGCGGCCGGATGTAATTTAATCGGCCTTTTAAAACAATCGACGCCGGCGTCCACGATTTGGGTGGCAGTTTCGTATTTCGGTGAATTTATGGCTTTGGTATCTATGC
>CAZWVE010000337.1:0-2114 GCA_964636925.1 uncultured Marinicella sp. | reverse complement strand
CGCCATCATAATGATATTTATGCATAAAGGACGCGTCAAAAACCTGTTGGATTTGTCGCATAAAGGCCATATCAGACTGAACATCGTATTCAAATGTTTTGCGATACAAGTCTGCGCCCTTTTTTCGTGCATGGAAACTCTCTTCATATAGTTTAATGTCTTCAAGTTCTTTTGCTAAGCTGAAAAAAATTTTACTGTGATCTGTGGCTGAAGCCCACTTTCGCTGTTTTAATTCGGTGAGTTTATCGATGTGGTTGTTGTTTGAATTCTGTTTTTTGAGATGACTGAGGAAAAACCAGACATCTGCATTTAGCGGATTAACCGACAACGCCTGTCGGCCTAATTCGTCGGCTTGTTCAATCCGGCCAAAATTTTGTTCAATCATAGCCTGCTTTAACAACCAACCACTATGCTGAGGCTGTACTTCGCTTAAGTGTTTAAACAGCATCCGGGCTTCTTCAAAAGCATAGTTAATCTCTAAAAATCGGGCTAATTGCTCATTCATATTATCGTGAGGTAATGGTGTATGAGCCAGTTTTTTAGCGATGGGCAAAGCTTCAGCGGGCTCGTTGATACTATCCAACATCATCACTTCTTGAAAAGCGTACAAGGCATTGTCCGGTTCCAGTTCACGGGCTTTTTTAATGGCCTGACGAGCCTCGTGGATTTGATTGTTTTGAAAGTATAAAAAAGCACCTGTTAACCAGGCGGGGGCAAAGTTAGGATGTGCACTATTAAGTTCTTTAACAGCGGCCAGTGCTTTTGTGAGCTGCTTTTGACCGGCTAATTGGTTAACGTCAGCCAGTAATTGTTGCGGTGAGTTTTTTGCCTTCATGAATGAATTGCTTAAAATCGGTCATTGTAATGAGACTATTGATTTAATTCAATCAGTAGTCGCTTGAGCCATTTCCGATGAGTCCTTATAATAAGCTGTTCTTAAACAAGGTCATAAATGTGGGTAATATTTTGTGGATTGCATCCTATCCAAAATCGGGTAACACCTGGGTGCGGGCTTTTTTACATAATTATATTGAAGACGCCAAAGCGCCTCAAAATATTAACCGTCTTCATGAGCAGTTTGTCGATGAGGTGAAATCTTTTCGTTATCGGGATTTTATTCCGGATGACAAAAACACCACAGATTTGAACCTGGAAGAAGTTTGTGCCATCAGGCCCATGGTACAAGCTCAAATGGCTGCTGAAGCACCGGCTACGCTGTTCGTTAAAACCCATAATTTCCAGGGTGAGTATAAAGGTTATCCTTTACATAACTGGCAGGTCTCATCAGGTGCTATCTATATTGTCAGAAATCCATTGGATGTGGCTGTTTCCTTAAAACATTATTTTGATTACGACTATGATGAAGCCATTGCATATATGGCCGAAGACATGGCCGGTACACCCAATGAGCCTGAAAATGTCCCTCAAGTGATTTCATCCTGGAGTCAGCATGTGGCCAGTTGGACCCAGGGCGGGCGTAATATGTTGGTGTTACGTTATGAAGATTTGTTGACCCATCCGCAGCGTTATTTTCGTAAAATCGAGTCCTTATTGGGATTAAAAAAAGATGTCAAAAGACTTCATAAAGCTATACGGTTTTCTTCATTTAATCAACTAAAAAAGCAAGAACAAGCCAAGGGTTTCGCTGAAAAGTACGAAAACGCGGGTCAATTTTTCAGGCAAGGACAAGAAGGTCAATGGCGTGAACAATTATCTGACAATCAAATCAAAAAAATTATCAGTGATCACCACGAACAAATGACCCGTTTTAAATATATTCCGAAAGATTATATATAGCCGATGTCGTAAAAATAAAAAAATCAACCAGATTGTGAAAGCCGTCACAATCATCTTTTGATCATCATTTACTATAGCCATGTGTCGTCGACACAATGAATTGTTGAAAGATTTATTTAACGAGATAGCGAATAAATACTTTGACTTTATGAAAAGTTAACATGAAAATAGTGTGCAATTGGCGTTATAAGGCGCTGATTGCCATATAGTGAGCCTTATTACTGCGTCATACTTTTGTTAATATTTTGTAAAAAAAGCCAACTTGTGTCTTTTTTTTACGAAATTAAAGTGTTAGTATGTGCAGCGTAGGGAATCTA
>CAZWVE010000336.1:0-2115 GCA_964636925.1 uncultured Marinicella sp. | reverse complement strand
TTTCAAGAGAATTATTATGACAACACTAAAAAAACAGACTTTTTGGATTCGCCTTGTGGCTTTATTTGCTGTGGCATTTGGGCTATTAACTTTAAAAGAAGGTGGCTTGGTTCTGTATGGTGATGAAGCCGCTGTTCAAGCGGCCGGTGATTATGTGCCTTTTGTACTGTGGTTTAACTTTATCGCCGGTTTCTTCTATATTCTGGCCGGAATCGGCATGTGGTTACAAAGGCGTTGGGCGGTTTGGTTGGCGGTTAGCCTGGCAGCCGCAACAGCGTTTGTATTTGCCGCTTTTGGTCTTCATGTTGCATTGGGTGGCGCCTTTGCCCAACGGACGGTGATTGCCATGAGTCTTCGTACAGTAATTTGGACCGCGATTGCGGTGATTGCCTGGCAGCAAATTAGAAAGCGTCAGCTAGGTGGAGCGTCACCATGAAAATAACATTTCACGGTGCCGCCCAGGAAGTCACCGGTTCATGTTTTATGGTGGAAACCGAAAGCCCCCATTTTTTGGTTGATGGTGCTAAACAGGTGCGTATTTTTGGTGAAGAGATTCCGGTGCATGCTTCGGTTTATACCGTTGGTGGCGGTTTATCAGCGCATGCTGATTTGCCGGCTTTATTGGCCTGAACCGGTCATTTTCAACGGCCACCACAACATACGTTTGTGGTTCATGGCGAGCAAACAGCGGCCACAGATTTTGCCGAAAGTTTACGGTAGGCGCATGGCTGGCAGGTATCAGTGCCCGAGCCCGGGCAGGAAGTCATGGTGTGACACTCATTGATCAACAAACAGCTGAATATAGCTGATTGACAGGAAACGATTATGAACAACAAAAGAAAAGTGAACTGGCAGGCCAAACAATATTTGGCTGACCATTTGTATGGCTGGAACGATGATGGTGTTATGCCCATTACTATCGGTGTCCAAGACATACCTAAACAGAAACCAACAAGTCCGATTAAGCCCAGTGCTCAATCGGTTAACGTCAGCATTCAATGGGACAATCAACGATGAATACGCAACAATCCGGCGCTAAAAAAGGCCGCATACTCTTGGTTCTTATTATCATAGCTGTCACCGCAGTGTCAGTGTGGTGGTTTGTATTACGTGAACAAAACGATGACTCGACCTTGCGTTTATATGGCAATGTGGACATTCGTGAGGTGGAACTGGCTTTTCGTCAACCCGGCCGATTAACAGAGATGCTGTTTGATGAGGGCGATCAAGTGAACGCCGGTGAGATTATGGCGCAGCTGGATGCCGGGCCTTATCGGGATAAACTGGCGGCTGCCAAAGCCGAATTACAAGCCGCCCAGGCAGAGCTGGATAAGCTTCACAGCGGCAACCGGCCGCAGGAAGTTCTGCAGGCAGAAGCGACAGTCGCGCAGACGCAGGCAAATTACCATGAGGCGGAACGCAATTATCAGCGTCAAAGTGCGTTACTTGAATCCGGTGCCACCAGTCAACGGGCAGTGGACGCGGCGCTGGCCATGCGTAATCAGTCGGCGGCCAATCTGGCCTCAGCAAAAGCCGCCTTGTCATTGGTAGAAGCCGGATTTCGGGATGAAGACATTGCTGCCGGTGAAGCGCGGCTGGCGGTGGCGCAAGCGGCGCTGGCACAAGCTGTAACGGCGCTGGCAGATACTGATTTGGTGGCGCCCAGTGATGCCACGGTTTTGGCGCGGGTGCGCGAACCGGGCAGTATGGTGGCCAGTAACAGCACGGTTTATAGTTTAAGTTTGCGCGATCCGGTTTATGTGCGCGCCTATGTCAGCGAGCCGAATCTGGGTCACATTGCCCCGGGTACTCAGGTGCGGGTATTCACCGATTCATCTGATCAGGCTTATCAGGGTCAGATTGGGTTTATTTCGCCGCGAGCCGAGTTTACGCCGAAGTCGGTTGAAACCACAGATTTGCGCACGGATCTGGTTTACCGCTTACGAATTACCGTCACGGATGCCAATCAAGATTTGCGTCAGGGTATGCCGGTTACGGTTGAAGTGGATCAGAGCGGTCATAAATCGGTATCAGGGCAATAACCATGTCAAATATTAATCATGTCATGAGTACCGCCATCACAAGTGATGTTTTTCGCCGATTGGGTAAAAATAA
>CAZWVE010000335.1:0-2126 GCA_964636925.1 uncultured Marinicella sp. | reverse complement strand
AAATCGAACAAAGTTTAGCACATCTGCATTGTTGTTTTTCAATAATTTAGCGACAGTCACGTCCGGATCTTTGACAAAATTTTGACCTTTCAGCGTAATTTCTGCTAAATACTTACGAATTCGGCCTTCAACCATTTTTTCAATGATTTCAGCGGGCTTGCCAGAATCTTGCGCTTGCGCCACTAAGATTTCTTTTTCTTTTTCCAACACATCTGCAGGCACTTCGTCCGCATCCACAAATTGTGGGTTAGATGCCGCCACATGCATGGCCAGATCTTTCATCAAATCGTCATCGGCACCGGTTGCTGCCACAACCACGCCAATATTCTTACCGTGTAAGTAGATACCCACCTGACCATCTTCTGCCACCACTTTTTGAATACGGCGTAATTGAATATTTTCACCAATTTTAGCCACTAAGTCAGTGCGGGCTTGTTCCAGGCTTTTACCGTCAACCTGACAGGCCATTAAGGCTTCAACTGAATCTACATTGTTCTCAATGGCTGCTTGAATGAGACTGTCGGTAAATTGTAAAAAGTTACTGTCTTTGGCAACAAAATCTGTTTCACAGTTAATTTCCGCAATGTAAGCCGTTTTGTTATCATCAGATGTCATAACCTTAATGATACCGTCGGCGGCCACCCGACCAGATTTTTTAGCGGCTTTTGCGGCACCTGACTTTCTTAGGTTTTCAACAGCGACATCAATGTCACCATTGGTTTCTACCAGTGCTTTCTTACATTCCATCATGCCGGCACCGGTGATTTCACGTAATTCTTTTACCATGGCTGCTGTAATACTCATAATCATAACCTCACTATGTATAAACCGCAGTCATAAAACTGCGGTCAGATATTAATCAAGAGACCGGATTACATCGTAACCCGGTCTAAAACGTACGTTATTCGTCGCCTTCTTTTTTGGCCACTTTCTTTTTAGTTACTTTTTTCTTGGTGGTTTTTTTCTTGGTTGTTTTTTTCTTCGTGGTCTTTTTGGCGGTTTTCTTTTTAGTTACCTTCTTTGTTGCTTTTTCATCTGAATCAGATGCTTCGTCAACAACATCACTCTTATCTGCTTTATCCTTGGCAACCTCTTTTACTTCATCCGACTCAACGTCTGCAGCTTTCTTGTCGGATTTTTTATCATCGGCTTTATCGTCTTTTTTAGCCGCAGTTTTCTTGACGGCTTTGGGTTTTTTAGCGGTCGGTTTATCATCCTTATCAGTCTGTTCGTCACCACTTGAAATTTGCATCGATGCCTTACCTTCTAAAATGGCATCGGCCACAGTTGCTGCATACAAACGAATGGCCTTCATGGCATCATCATTGGCAGGTATCATATACTCAACATCTTTGTAATAGTTGTTGGTATCTACCACAGCAACCACGGGAATACCCAAGGTTTTGGCTTCATTAATGGCAATTGATTCAAATTTGGTATCAATGACAAAAAGCGCATCCGGTAATCCTTTCATGTCCTTAATACCACCCAATGTTCTCTCTAACTTGGCTCGCTCACGATCCAGTGCCAACTGCTCTCTTTTCACAAAGCGCTCCATACGTCCATCTTCCTGCATGGCTTCAATATCCTTTAATCGATTGATGGAGGCTTTAACAGTTTTGTAGTTGGTCAACATACCACCCAACCAACGGTGTGCAACGAACGGCATACCACAACGCTGCGCTTCTTCACGAACGGCCTTACTGGCGGCACGTTTGGTGCCGACAAATAAAATTTTGCCGCGTCGTGAAGCAATGGTGCTCATGAAATTTAATGCGTCATTAAATAATGACTGTGTTTCACGTAAGTCGATGATATGAATTTTGTTTCTGGCGCCGAAAATGTAAGGGGCCATTTTGGGATTCCAATATCTGGTGTTGTGCCCGAAATGAGCACCAGCTTCCAGCAGCTGTTTGACAGTTACATTTGCCATAGTTTTATTGTCCTATTGTTAGGGTTATTTCAATATAAAGACCCATCATAACAACCCGCGATAGAAACGGGCACCCAGTTATAAATGCTGGTCTTTATAGACATTCAGCAACAATTCAAATGAACTGTTACCATTACAAAAGTTTACCGAAACCGGCTTACTTGATTTTCTTTTCGTTATAAATAACATGCTT
>CAZWVE010000334.1:0-2126 GCA_964636925.1 uncultured Marinicella sp. | reverse complement strand
ACATTGAAGTGCCTGTACACACACCATAGCCATCCATAACCCCATCACTCATATCAGTACAGCCTAATTCCCCAATAAATGGATTATATTCTGAGCCAACTGGCAAGGTTGAATAGACATCCATGGCCGGTGCCACCACATCGATTCTGCGAAAACGTTCCGCACGGAAAACACCAGGCGATTCAAGTTCAACGTGACTGAAATTTGACCCACATTCTTGCATTTCCCTATTTGGGTCACCCGCATAAGGACAATTAGAAGTATCTTGATTTTGATTAGCCGTTTCCTCCAAAGGCGGCAATTGATTCCCATTGGTGGGCGATAAATTCCAAAATTGTAAATCAGACTGAATACCACCAACACCAATGACATCTCTGTCAAAAGCCGGGAAGTTCATATAGGTTCTATGGTTGCCTGCAGAGGCCACTAAGGCAATGTTTCGGGCTTTGGCGTCACTTATTACTGAACACATAATATCAGGATTAGATGTATAGCATTCATCAGTTGTAAGCGGCGAGCCAAAACTCATATTAATGGACTGCCGCCCTGAATCAACCAAGTATCGTAATGAAGCCGGGGTGTGATAGAGGTTGTAGCTGGTTTTAACAACATAATCCGGCGAACCGGGTTCACCCACATTTTGACAATAATGTTGAAACTCAGAGGTACCCGCCAAATTACAATTGGGGCAAATTCCCGGAAAATTATTGTTCTTGGCAATCATTAAACCGGCCACATGATTACCGTGACCGGCAAATCTCGGTGATGGATAGACCAGGCCATCATTAGGAACAGTATCATAAAGATCACAGGTATTACCTTGTAAAACCAACGATTTATCCAGCTCTCTTAAATCATAAATATTTCTATCTTCATAATAAGTCGCAAATGAACCATCAACATTTAAGCCACCACCATTAAAAGTACCATTGCTTTGATTAAAGGGTTCAAATTCACTTCTGTCAGTGGGTGCACCGACATCAATATAGCCCAAATGACCAAAGGCACTATTTTGATTCGGGCTTAAAAACCAATTAATCGCATTTTTATGCCAGTTTTTTTGTACGGCACCTCTCAGAGCGAACTTTCTTTGACTGTGGGACGCATCAAGTGTCGATTCATCGACAATAGTTGCCGAATAGATATCTTCATCTGCAAGCAACACACTAAGCACAGCAGTTAAATCGGTTTGTTCACTGTAACCCAAAATCAAAGATCGCTCAATAAGCGATCGACTCCATGTGGGTTTTTCATCGATTAAGTTTTTCAAATCTCCATAGGCTCGAATTTTGGATAAATAACCCAACTCCATCGGTGGGTGCGTATTAAACGCAGATAAAATATATGTCGCCGGTGGCGGGTTCAAGGTACTTTCTTGATAAATTTGTTCTACCGTCGGAACATTTTCACCGACTTTTAGAGTGATTATTATTTTGCTGGAATTAGCATACACTTGTGATGAAATATTTAGCAACACGATTGTTAATAAATAAAAAAACCTCATAATTTTCCTTCCTTTAGAAAACGAATTCGAACACTTAGAATAAGCAAACACATAAGAAAAATCATTGCCGGCCAACTGATAAATGGAATTTGGACTGGCGCTGTCACTCCAAAAATAATTGACTTACTAGGTACTCTCTCATCCGTGTTTATGGGGAAAGGGGTTGTTCCAAGTATAAAATAAACGTCTAATTGGTATTCCCCAACCGAAAACTCACCTATATCATAATAATGCTCATGACTGATTGGACAGGTGGGTAGTCCATAACCATAAGACCCAATAAAATTAATCAAATTACCTTCCTGTTCTAAGTAATAAAGCTCATTGGTCGCAATATTCGGCACAACTGGATCACAACCAACATAATGAAGCTGAATATTTTGACCCTCGATTGGATTTTCCGGCACCACTTCAAAAATAGCAGATGATTTAACAGGGAAAATTATAAATAGAGAAATACATATAATGACCTGATAATTTGTTATTCTTATTCCCATAATTTTTTTATTTTAGTGAGTTCTAACTATTATAACATAATCAAAAATGAACATAATGCATGACACGATGAGTTACCACCACCCATCAAATTATGTTGAATAAATACTTCTACCAAGACGGACCT
>CAZWVE010000333.1:1210-2140 GCA_964636925.1 uncultured Marinicella sp. | reverse complement strand
TGATGGTTAATAATACAGTGTTACAATTTACAGTCCTGCCACTGACCCAATTCAACCTTGTCAAATCATAAACGGCAGTGGTCAGATTATTGGATCTGATGTCAGCAATATAGAGTTAAACTGCCAAATGGGTGATGATTTGATTTTTAGCGATTCGTTTGATTAACAATTCATGCGGATAATGTGATTAGTTTCACGATTATCAGCTTTTTGCCCGAAATAATCATTTTCTTGTCAGATTCATTGGCTACAATAACAAGAAATAATCATAAAGGGTATATCAATGCGACACATCAAATGGATACTGTTTATTGCTGTTTCAACTCTCGCTGCGTGTGGTGATTCAAGCGATGATCAATCACAGCAACAAGCCGACAACAAAGTCACCAAATCATCAATAGATCAGACCACGACGGCCCAAGAAGCCGATAGTGAAACTGCTCAAATTGTGGTCAGCCATGCCGGTGAATTTCAGGTATTAAATATTTCAGAAGGGATTTATGATAACACCGCGGCTTTGCAGATTAATGTCAATCAGCCACTGGATCGACAACAGGATTTTAATCAGCGGATTCAGGTTACCGAATCAGGGCAGAGGATTCAACCGGCCTGGATAATCGGTAAGCAAGGTTTGGCATTGTATTACCCCTTTATTGAAACCGATACCGACTATACCATAAAGATCAGCCAATCGTTGCAATCTGAATCCGGTAAAACGTTGAGCCAGAACCACCAGAAAACCCTAAAAACACAACCGGCCCAGCAATCGGTACGATTTGTATCGCAAGGCTACACCATGCTTTCCAGCGACAAGACGCTGCCGATTGAAGCGGTTAATGTGAATGCCGTAGATTTGAAATTCTGGCGTATCCACAGCAATCAACTGCATCAGTTTCTGCAAAATCCACACAAAACCAGCACCTATCAGCT
>CAZWVE010000333.1:0-1200 GCA_964636925.1 uncultured Marinicella sp. | reverse complement strand
GCCAAAATGGCTGATTTGGTTTATACCGCACAATTTGATTTAGACAGCACCGCCAATAAAACAGAACAACATCAATTACCGATGAATGGCATAGATGAAATCACCCAGGCCGGGGTATATTTTGTCACCATGATGGGCGCCGAAAACTACGATTATGATTATGCCAGCAGCTGGTTTATCCAAACCGACATCGCATTACACAGCCGTCAATATAGCGAATCGATGGCCTTATTTGTGCAACAACTGCCCAACGCAACTGCTTATCAAAATGTCAAGCTGACGGCTTACAATGACAAAGGCACTATCCAGGCCGAAGCGCTTACTGATGCCAGTGGTTTTGCTCAATTACCCACTTCAGGGCGTAAAAAAGCCCAATTTATCGTCGCTGAAAAAGATAAGCAAATCCAAATTCTCAGGCTCAATGAACCGAAACTCGACATAAGCGAATACCCGATCAGTGGTCGCCATTATCAGCCCCAGGAATTGTTCTTGTACGCGCCCCGAGATTTATACCGTCCGGGAGAAACGGTGCATATTAATGGCTTGTTGCGCAATGATGACGGTCGCTTTGAACGTGCTTTACCGCTGACTGTTGATGTCAAGCGCCCGGATAACCGTGTGATTCGGCACTTTAACTGGGCCGGCGATGCGCAGGGTTTTTACAGCACAACATTCGAATTACCGGACAATGCCATGACCGGACAATGGCAATTTGTGGTGCATTTATCGGATAAACGCCGTTTTCAGTATGACTTTTCGGTGCAGGACTTTTTGCCTGAACGTTTGACCATGACCCTGAAACCTGACAACAAACAAGTCGCAGCGGACGCACCGGCCAAAATTAGTATCCAGGCAGACTATCTATACGGCGCACCGGCCGCCGGTAATCGTTTTGATGCCACCGTGACATTATCCTCAGCGCAAAAACTGTTTGAGGATTACAGCGATTATCAATTTGGCGCCAACCATTATCAGGAATATAATGACAGTTTCACCGTCGATGCAGCACAACTGAGTGAAGCAGGGACAGGCACCTTAATCTTACCGAATAAATGGCAGGACACACAGTTTCCTTTAAACCTCACCGCCCATGTTAATGTTTATGAGGCTGGTGGCCGACCTTTATCGCGTTACAGCCGTTTGCTGGTTTGGCCCCATGACCGTGCTGTCGGCATTAAGCCTTTATGGGACAGCCGCTTT
>CAZWVE010000332.1:0-2142 GCA_964636925.1 uncultured Marinicella sp. | reverse complement strand
TGGCCTCGGCCACCTGTATGGGTTGATTATTTACATGTGTCACCAGACCCAATTTTAGCGCATCTTCACCAGAAATTATTTTTGCGGTCATGGCCAATTCTTTGGCCACGTCCAGTCGACAATGTTCGCGTAACGCTAAGGTCCCACCCATATCCGGAATTAAACCCCAACGTCCTTCCATAATTGATAAAGAGGCATCGGCTGTGGCAATGCGAAAATCAGCGCCGAGGACAATTTGTAAACCACCACCCCAGCAGCGACCTTGAATGGCGGTAATCACCGGGACCGGAACCCGCCGCCAGCCGGTGGAAACCCGTTGCGCTAAATTCGACCGCCAGGGCAGCCACTTAAACAATAACTTTAGCGGGTTTTTCGGCGAGGCCATCACCGATTTAACATCCAAACCGGAACAAAAATCCTCACCCTGACCGGTAACAATAACCGCCCGAAGCGCACGATCTTTGCGTAATTTCTTAATGGTTGAATCAAGCGCCCTAAACATCGCCATATCCAAGGCATTACGCTTATCCGGCCGTGCCAGGCTGACATAAGCCACCTGATTCTTGATCACACACTCAATCCGTTTTACCTCACTCATACCATCTCCAAAATTATGCAGTTTATCAGCCAGTCATTCTATCTCATAAAGTCCAAAAGAGGAAAAGTACCGCCATCAACAACATCTGTTGCAAATTTTCGGATAATCCCAAAAATCACCACCGTCATCCCGAGTGAGCCTAAGCGAACCGAGGGACCTCCCAAAGTAAACGTATTTTTTAAAAGGTAGAAAAGATGAAATCCGTATTAGGACATACTTGGCACCTACCTTTTGATAATATGTAATGTGAAACCTGTTTAAACAAACCCCAATTTAACGGCAATAAACACTGTGAAAGAGAAAACCTAAACGACAAGTTTAGTTAGTCACCATATAGATTGAGAGCCGCATTGAATAAACATCATTGATAAGTTGCTTTTTATTGAAAGCAATCAGGTGGAATCTTAGCTGTCATCACTGACTAACTTATCTTGGGTTTTATGCTCAAAGTCACTGGCATCGTGGCGTTCGTGTAGCTGTTCGTTGAGTTCGCCCCAGGACCGGTTAACTTTTCTGCCGCGTTGCACGGCGGGCCTGGCGTCAATTCCTTTGGCCCAGCGGCAGAGGTTTTGATAACTTTTAACATCGAGGAATTCAGCAGCATCGTACAGACGACCAAGTGCCAAAGCACCATACCATGACCATATGGCGATATCAGCAATGCTGTATTCATCACCACAAATGAACTGTTTATCAGCCAGTTGTTTATCCAAAACATCCAATTGACGTTTTACTTCCATGGTGAAACGGTCAATGCAGTATTCAATTTTGGTCGGGGCATAGCTATAAAAGTGGCCAAAACCACCACCCAAATAGGGCGCGCTGCCCATTTGCCAGAACAGCCAATTGAGACACTCAGCCCTTTGACTTGGCTCTTTTGGGATAAGGGCATTGAACTTATCAGCCAAATACAATAGGATTGAGCCGGATTCAAACAAGCGTGTGGGTGGGTTTGTGCTGTGATCCATCATCGCCGGAATTTTTGAGTTTGGATTAACCGCCACAAAGCCACTGCCAAATTGATCGCCTTCCATAATATCAATTTTATGGGCATCATATTCAGCGTCCTGGATACCCAGTGCCAGCAGTTCTTCAAACATAACAGTCACTTTAACGCCGTTGGGTGTCGCCAATGAGTACAGCTGGTGCGGGTGTTTGCCGATGGCTAAGGTCTTTTCATGGGTGGCGCCGGAAATGGGGCGATTAATATTACTAAATTGTCCGGCGTCGGTGTTATCCCATTGCCAGACTTTAGGTGGCACATATTCATTGGTATCGCTCATGGTGATTTCCTGATTTGATTGTTATTTAGATGTTGTATCTGATGATGCCATTATCAAGTCCAATACGTTGTCATTATGTGGAAGTAGGATGGGCTCTGCCCATCAAAACCCAATGACAATCTTATCGCATCAGTTATTTTGATGGGCGGAGCCCATCCTACGATACTTGTTTGCAACGACCGCATTTAATTTGGATAAAAAGAAAAACAAAGGGTAGCAAGATGGACAGTAAAAGCCACTTTTTAGCTATAGTGGGTTGCT
>CAZWVE010000331.1:0-2143 GCA_964636925.1 uncultured Marinicella sp. | reverse complement strand
TGAAGTTTACCTTACAAGATGGTCAGTATCATGCGGTTGACTCCTCGACCATGGCTTTTGAAGCGGCCGCCAAAGGTGCTTATCGACAATCGATTCCAAAAGCCAAGCCACAACTGATGGAACCCATCATGAAAGTAGACGTATATACGCCGGAAGATCATGTTGGTGATGTCATTGGTGATTTGAACCGTCGTCGCGGCATGATTAAATCCCAGGATCCAACCGCCACAGCTGTTCGCATTAAAGCCGATGTGCCACTGTCTGAAATGTTTGGTTACATTGGTTCACTACGCACCATGACCTCCGGTCGTGGTCAGTTCTCCATGGAGTTTTCGCACTACATGCCCTGTCCGTCCAATATCGCTGATGAAGTGATTGAAGCGGCCAGAGAACGCCGTAAAGCGAGCTAAATTCCACTCACAAAAGTGGTGCAAAAGGGTGGCTATAACAGCTGCCCTTTTTTTTGCCTCAGGTTAAGATATGATCCATGACTGACATAAACTTTAAACAGAAATTAAACATTCAACGGCCCTATGGCGAATCTGATTATGAACCTGTCTGGTCAGCCATTGAATATGCTCTGGAAAGTGACCGGGGACGCATTATTAACTCGCCCTCACTGCGTCGACTGCAACAAAAAACCCAGGTTTTTCCCTTAGAACGCAATGCCACTGTCCGTTCCCGACTGACCCATTCACTGGAAGTACAACAAAATGGTCGCTATATCGTTCAAAGCATCTATAAAAAACTGAACAATAAAGCCAAAGACTATGGCTTAGACGGCGGTCAGCAGGCGATCACTTCTTTGGTTGAAATGGCCTGTCTCTTGCATGATATCGGTAATCCACCGTTTGGCCATTTTGGTGAACAGGTTATTTCCGGGTGGTTTACCGGTTATTTAGCGCATGAAGGACATTGGCCACAAACAGATGATGCAAACGATGCCCTGAAAAACACCATGAAACGGGATTTAAGCCATTTTGAAGGCAATGCGCAAGCAATCCGGTTAACGGCCCGTTTGGAGCGCATGAACCTCAGTTATGCGCAAACCGCAGCGATTTTAAAATACAGTCGCAGTAATGCCGAGACAGCGGATAAACATTTGGACTATGTGCAAAAAAAAGCCGGTTATTATTTGTCTGAGCAAACCTTTATTTCAGATATGTGGCAGGCCGTTTCAGCACAACCGGGTCATCGCTATCCTTTCACTTATTTAATGGAAGCCGCCGATGACATTGCTTACTGCCTGGCAGATATTGAAGATGCGGTGGAAAAAGGCATTATGCCCTTGGCTTATTTAATTGAATTGATTGTTGCAGCTTATCAAGCATTGGAAGGAGATGCCAACAAACCATTTTTAGGTCAGCAGCCGGATCATCTAATGAGTTTACAATCGGTATTAGACAAAGCCTATCAGGACAGTCAGCAAGTGAGTATTAACAGCAACCAAGCCTTCTTCATCAAAATCCGGGTACCCATCATTCACTATCTGGTGAATCATGCCGCGCAGCAATTTGTCGAACACATCGAAGCCATTTATCACGGCAACTACAACCAAGCCCTGTTAGAAGACAGCAGTGAAGCCCACCGATTGTTAAAAACATTCAAGCAGGTCGGATTAAAACATGTCTATTGCCATAATGAAGTGCAACGCCTGGAACTGCAAGGCCAACAAATCATCACCGGCATACTGGATCACAATGCGTCTTTATTAAAGCTACCGACAGAAGAATTCCAAAAACTATTAAGCGATGGCAAACTAACCACTCAGCGCCTGCTCATTAACCGCATGGATCCCAATCATTTAAAAGCCTACCAACTGGCCATGCAAGACGTTGATGCCAACCACAGCCTATGGGATTTCTATCACCGCTGCCGTCTGCTACAAGACCACGTCAGCGCCATGACCGACCACAGCGCCTACGATGAGTATCGCTTGTTATATGTCAGTGATTAAAAAAAACAATTTGAATGCTTCGAACTTAAGATTCTATCGGGGTTAACAGTTGTGTGTCTAAGAAATCGACTGTAATCAAAGTGACTGATGTGATGAACGCCCCCAGTGACGGTATCAAAGTACCTGTCTTGTAAAATAACAAGGACTACTAACCGGAGACATTCATCATGAAACATTGTAAAACAC
>CAZWVE010000330.1:0-2144 GCA_964636925.1 uncultured Marinicella sp. | reverse complement strand
TTTCACGGATCCTAATGTCACCGATGCACAGCTGGTGACGTTGATTGCCGGTGATAATCAAACAGATGAACATTATACCAACTTCATAAAATTGATGATTGAGAATGATCGTTTGTCTTTATTACCCGATGTGGCTGAGCTCTATCAATACTATTACGAGCAGGATTCCGGTGCCCAAACAGTGGATGTGTACTCAGCAGCGCCTTTATCTGATGATCAGCAAAAAAGACTGATTGAAGCGTTGAGTCGGCGTACGGGTAAAGACATAAATCTCAATATTGAGGTTGATGAATCTTTAATGGGCGGCGCTAAAATTTATTGCGGCGATTTGGTCATCGATGGCACCCTCAGTGGTAAAATCGAGCGATTAAAAACAGAACTATTTAATTAATTTTTTAACGTTTAACGTTAAAAAGAAGCAACGAGGAGCACCAATGCAAACGACATTGAATCCATCAGAAATAAGTGAACTGATAAAAGACCGAATTAAGGATTTTAAGGTTCAATCAGAGGCCCGTACCGAAGGCACCATTGTCAGTGCCATGGACGGAATTGTTCGGATCCACGGCCTGGCAGATGCCATGCAGGGCGAGATGATTGAATTGCCCGGTGACACATTTGCGCTGGCGTTGAATCTGGAACGAGATTCTGTTGGTGCGGTTATCCTGGGTGATTACGGTCATATCTCCGAAGGGGATAAAGCCAAATGTACCGGCCGTATTCTTGAGGTGCCGGTGGGTCCCGAGTTATTGGGTCGGGTTGTCGATTCATTGGGTAACCCCATTGATGGCCATGGCCCCATTAAAACCAAACTGACCTCACCCATCGAAAAAATTGCCCCGGGTGTAATTGATCGTAAATCGGTGGATCAACCGGTTCAAACCGGTCTTAAATCAATCGATGCCATGGTGCCGATTGGACGCGGCCAGCGGGAATTGATTATTGGTGACCGACAAACCGGTAAAACAGCGGTGGCTATTGATGCCATTATTAATCAAAAAGGCACCGGCGTTGTATGTATTTATGTGGCAGTTGGTCAAAAACGCTCATCGGTGGCTTCTCTGGTGCGCAAATTAGAGGAACATGGTGCCATGGAACACACCATTGTCGTGGCAGCCACGGCCTCTGATTCTGCGGCGATGCAATACATTGCACCGTATTCAGGTTGTGCCATGGGTGAATACTACCGTGATCGTGGTCAAGATGCCTTAATCACTTATGATGATTTAACTAAACAAGCCTGGGCCTACCGTCAGATTTCATTATTGTTAAAACGACCGCCAGGCCGAGAAGCCTATCCCGGTGATGTCTTTTATTTGCACTCACGCTTACTGGAACGTGCTGCTCGCGTTAATGCCGACTATGTGGAACGCTTTACCGACGGTGAAGTGAAAGGGCAAACCGGCTCCTTAACCGCCTTGCCGATTATTGAAACCCAGGCCGGTGACGTGTCTGCATTCGTGCCGACCAACGTGATTTCGATCACTGATGGACAAATTTTCTTGGGCACTGACTTATTTAACGCAGGTATCCGACCTGCTATTGATGCCGGCTTATCGGTGTCTCGTGTGGGCGGTGCCGCGCAAACCAAAATTATTAAAAAATTAGGTGGTGGTGTGCGTTTAGCCCTGGCGCAGTACCGTGAATTAGCGGCGTTTGCTCAGTTTGCTTCTGATTTGGATGAAACCACACGTTCACAATTAGAACGTGGTCAGCGGGTCACTGAACTGATGAAACAAAAACAATACTCACCCATGAACGTGGCTGAAATGGCGGTGTCACTTTATGCCGTAGATCGTGGCTTCATGGATGATGTTGCCATGGATAAAATCATTGATTTTGAGCAAGCGTTAATTACACACATGAACAACACCCGCGAAGCGTTGATGCAACAAATTAACGAGTCCGGCGATTTTAACGATGACATTGAAAATCAATTAAAAGCCGGTGTTGAAGATTTTATAAAAACAGGCAGTTATTAAACAAACCGATTAGGTAATTAATATGGCAGTTGGCAGTGAGATCGTCACCAAAATAAAAAGCGTTAAGACCACCCCTAAGGTGACCACCGCATTGTAAATGGTTTCGGCGAGTAAAATTAAAAAAGCCCAGGATACAATGCAAACCTCAAGCCCCTATGTCCG
>CAZWVE010000329.1:0-2148 GCA_964636925.1 uncultured Marinicella sp. | reverse complement strand
GACCGTGGGTTTTCGACATCATGGCGTCACCGGCATATTGATGCGCCATAGCCCGTAGGTTAGCGCTTAGGTTATTGATTTCATGGACAAAAACAGACTCTCTGGCTTGTTTTAGTATGAGGCCGTAAGCCAGGTTATTAATGTCTTCCGAGGTACAGGCAAAATGCACAAATTCCAAATGCTCTTTCATGCCGTCCATTTTTTGCATGTGGTTTTTGATGTAATACTCCACCGCCTTCACATCATGGTTGGTGGTGGCTTCAATGTCCTTAACCTGCTGCGCTTGTTCCGGCGTGAAATTCTCATACAACGCCAGTAATTGTTGTTTCTGTTGATTGTTGAAAGCGGGCAATTCTTTAATGTCGGCACATTCGCTGAGTTGAATCAGCCAGGAAATTTCCACCAATAGGCGATTTTTGATCAGACCATATTCACTGAAATAGGGTGATAAATCACGGGTTTTGGATTGATAGCGACCGTCAACGGCAGAAACGGCAGTCAAAGCAGATAAAGGCATGGTTTAATAGGTGCTTAAAGGGCTTTGTATTATACGGTTTAGCGGTGCTTAACTCAATGCAAGAACTGGTGATAACAGTTGCATATACAATAAGAATATGCTAATATAAATTATAATTAATCTAATTTAGGTGATGTATGCAGCATGTGGTCGTATTAGGTGCCGGTATCGGTGGTATTCCCATGGCTTTAGAAGCTAAAGAACTCATGGGTGATGGTGTTAAGGTGACAGTTATCAGTGACAAGGACTGGTTTGAATTTACACCATCCAACCCATGGGTGGCGGTAAACTGGCGTACAGAAGAGCAGATTAAGGTGGATTTAGCGCCAATGTTTAAAAAGCGAGACATCGCATTTATCCCGGTGGCCGCGAAAAAAGTCAATGCCGAACAAAACCAAGTTATCTTGAACGATGACCGGGTTATTGATTATGATTATTTGGTGATTGCCACCGGACCTAAATTAGATTTTGCCGCCATTAAAGGCCTTGGACCTGCAGCACATACCGATTCGGTTTGTACCACCGCTCATGCAGCAATCGCCGGTAAAAAATGGCAAGATTTTGTCGCAAATCCGGGGCCGATTGTGGTGGGTGCGGTGCAGGGCGCGTCCTGTTATGGACCGGCCTATGAATATGCCTTAATCTTAGACACCGAATTACGCAAACGTAAAATCCGCGATCAGGTGCCGATCACTTTTATTACAGCGGAACCCTACATTGGTCATCTGGGCTTAGATGGTGTCGGCGACACCAAAAGTTTACTGGAATCCAAATTACGGGATGCCAATATTAACTGGATTACCAATTGTCAGGTGGATAAAATCACGGAAAATGAAATCCATGTCACTGAACTTGAGCTCAATCGCGACCCCATTAAACATGATCCAATTGCCTTTAAACATGCCATGTTATTACCCGCTTTTGCCGGTATTGATGCGGTTCAGGGCGTCGAAGGCCTGGTCAATCCGAAAGGCTTTATTCTTACCAATGAGTTTCAACAAAACCCAACCTTTAAAAACGTGTTTGGTGTCGGTGTTTGTGTGGCGATACCGCCGATTGGTAAAACCGCGGTTCCGGTGGGCGTTCCTAAAACAGGTTATATGATTGAATCCATGGTGACTGCCACGGCACATAATATTGAAGCCATGATTGCCGGCAAACAGCCGGATTCAAAACCCACTTTAAATGCCTTATGCCTGGCAGATTTTGGTGATGGTGGTGTGGCCTTTATTGCCAAACCACAGATGCCGCCACGTAACTTAAACTGGTCCGGTAGCGGACGCTGGGTACACTGGGCCAAAGTGGCTTTTGAAAAATATTTTATTCGTAAAATCCGCAAAGGCCAGGCAGAGCCTATTTTTGAAAAATATGTGATGAAAGCCATGGGCTTGGTGCGCTTAAAAAAGAATAAATAACTAATCAACAAGACCTGTGACTAAACCTCTATCAGTCACAGGTCAAAAATACCAATCCACAGGAATTAAGCAAAGCCCGCTATTAACTTAACTTGAGCTTTACGCTGCGGGCTTTATAATGACTGTTTTTTTTCCAGGGAATTAATATGAAAATCAGCAGTGAATTTGATGGTGGCCGCATTGAAGTGGTGGCCTGTGATCAAGCCGATGACATTC
>CAZWVE010000328.1:0-2164 GCA_964636925.1 uncultured Marinicella sp. | reverse complement strand
ATTCACCAGAACCACAGCGATCAGGCGTATCAAGTCAGTGCCGGTCAAGTGGCCCAAAGAAGCCTGAAGAATCGATGTTTATGGTATTTGGCACAAACCGGAAACAAAGAATTTTATCAGTTGTGCCAGCAGCAATACCAACAAGCTGATAACTACACCGATAAGGCCACAGCCTTAACCTTACTGGCCCATCAACAAGCGCCGGGCTGTGAAGATTTGTTGGCTGATTATTATGGTCAATGGCAGGATCATTCGCTTATGATTAATAAATGGTTATCCATCCAGGCCACAATCCCGGCAGAGGACACCTTAGATCGGGTTAAGCAATTAATGGATTTGCCGGTATTTTCGTTAAAAAACCCCAATGCAGTCCGGTCGCTTTTAGGTGCGTTTTGTGCCGGAAATCTAACCCGTTTTCATGCGCCGGATGGATCTGGTTATGTGTTTTTAGCTGACCAGGTGCTGGCATTGGATGCCATTAATCCGCAAGTGGCGGCCAGAATGGTGAGTCTGTTAAATGACTTTAAACAATTTCACCCCTATTTAAGAACACAAATGCTGAACCAGATTAAACGTATTCATGCCAGTGATAACCTATCGGCCAATGTTTTTGAGATTGTTGATCGGGCCTTACGGCAGTCTGAAAAATAATGCATTACCCAACCATTAAACAATTACGTTATTTTAATGCTTTGGTGACGCACAATCATTTTGGGCAGGCAGCTGCCAGTTGTTTTGTTTCTCAATCGGCTTTCAGTGTAGCCATCAAAGAGTTGGAAAAAACCCTGGGTGGTCAGTTGGTGGATCGCACCAATAAAAGTGTGACCATTACCAATTTAGGTCGAGAGGTCCACCGACAATCGCAGGCTGTCATGGCGGAGCTACAAAAATTGCATGATTTGACGCAGGGTACATTAAAGCCTTTATCCGGTCGGCTGGCCGTGGGAATGATACCCACCATTGGTCCTTTTGTGATGCCGGCTTTGCTGCCCCATTTAAAATCCCATTATCCGGATTTGGCACTGGAAATTCACGAAGGTAAAACCGCAGATATCTACGAGCAATTGATGGAAGGCCGCTTAGATGTGGTGCTTTTGGCTTTACCCTATGACTTACGTAGCGTTGAGACCCTGTCGCTGTTTAAAGATCCTTTTCGGCTTATTCATGGCAGACAAAACAGCTTCATTGCCGAACGTTCTTTTAATATTAATCGACTGGAAGATGGCTCCGTGTTGCTTTTGGATGATGGACACTGTTTACGTGACCATGCCATCAGTGCCTGCCATATTCAACATGTTGATAAAGTCAGCCACTTTACTGCCAGCAGTTTGCTGACATTAATTGCCATGGTACGACAAGATTTAGGTATAAGCTTTATTCCGGAAATGGCCGTTAAATCCGGTCTTATAGGTGATGATATTGTGGTCAAAGCCATGGATAAAAATGCCTATCGTGAAGTTGGATTGGCCTGGCGAAAGGGTAGTATGCGCAGCAAAGAATTCACATTATTGGGACAAAGTATTATTGAAGCGTGTGATATTACTGACAAAGCGCTGTTGCTTAATTAACCCAGATCATCGACGCTTGGCGGGCCGGCGTTTTAGTACCTCGCCATGAATAATACCGGTCGTCTTCAAAAGTGCATATCTGACAGTCTTCAATGTGCGCAACACGATAATGCTGTAATTGAATCTTCGCCAGCGTTGTTAAACTGGCATAGCAATGGTTGTTAATCACCTCAGTAAAAGCTGATTCAGCCTCAGGGTGGCTTTGCAAATAATGACTTCTAAAGGCTTTGTCCACCTGATAATGCTTTTTGCATATGGCCGGACCAAACCACACCAGCATCGGATTTACTGTCTTAATTTTCGTTAGCAAACGAGTCAATATACCCTGATATAAACTACGCCAACCGCAATGCACAGCGGCCACAAAACTGGCTTGTGTGTCGGTGATTAGCACCGGCAAACAATCGGCCGTCATTACCGCACAGATAATCCCTTTATTGAATGTATAACAGGCATCTGCTGAATGCCAAAAATGCTCAATGGGGGGTGCTTTGAGTGCGATGCTGTTGGTGCCGTGTACCTGGTGCATAAAAATAGGATGATGCGGTAATTGAAAGTGTGTTTTAATGGCTTGTAAAGCAGGGTCCCCATTGTTA
>CAZWVE010000327.1:0-2170 GCA_964636925.1 uncultured Marinicella sp. | reverse complement strand
GATGTCTCAATGCAAGATGCGCATTATAGCCATTCAAATTACTTTGTAAAGGGCTTTTAAGGATTCAGCCAACATTTGTCGACAGCCAACTGCTTTAACAACAGCCTAAGTGGATGTATGTGTAATAAAATAAGCCACACAAATGAAGTGTGGCTTATTCATTAAATTGTTAAGGTGAGGTTATTGTAAATGATTAACCATATAATCAACGGAAGCTTTAACCTGCTCATCTGTCAAGTCAGATCGACCGCCTTTTGCTGGCATTAAACCATTTTCACCGGTATACCCTTCGATGGCATGTTTATAAAGTGTGTCAATACCCTGCTCAATTCTGGCGTCCCATTCAGCTTGAACAAGCTTGGGTGCTCCGCCGGCACCGGTGGTGTGGCAGGCCATGCAGACATTGTCATAAATAACCTGGCCATCGACTGAACCACCAAAAGGCGCTTCAGCAACTGCTGTTTCAGGTACCGCGCTGGTTGCATTAGGATCTGTGTTGACAGCAGCCACAGGCTGAATATTTTTTTGCACAGCGCTCCGATCAACCTGTCCACTTTGATCGCCGACGGCTTGATAATGCACATAACGTCCAATGAGAATCAGTAGGATACCAAGAACGGTTAATGCTGCTGTAAAAAGGGCAAAGTTTCTAAAAAACACAGAATCTCGATCACTCATGAAATATACCTGTCAGATTAGCTATTATTATTGTGGATGCATTATAGAGGACAGTGAATACTTTGCCAATTATAAATGTGCTTTCTTAGCACTTGGTGGCAATTTTCATCCGGCCAAATGATGCCATGAAGGGTTGTTGTTTTGCTCGGCATTCTTCAATTCCTTGATGTTGTTTTTTGCATCTACAAATATCAACTTGGGTTGGTGCGTTTTGGCCTCTTCAGGATTCATGGCCGCATAGCTGGCCAGGATCACTAAATCGCCGGGTTGATTATGACGTGCTGCGGCACCGTTCAAACAAATTTGGCCGGGCTGTCCCTTAATCACATACGTGGTCAAACGGGAACCATTATTACAATTAAGCACATCAATTTTTTGATTAATGTATAAGCCGGCGGCTTTAATTAATGTTGGGCATATTGAAATCGAACCCTCATAATCGAGGTTGGCCTCGGTAACGGTGGCACGATGTATTTTGCAATAAAGTAATTCTATATTCATAATCTTAAGATGTTGTGTTCATTTTGTGCGCCAGATAGAGTCCTTTAAGAACCAAATCCGGAACAATGTGATTAAAAAGATTGTCTGTTTCAAGCAATGTCGCAAAACCGCCCGTGGCAATGACCCTGGGCGACTGATGACTAAACAAATCATGGCTCAGATTATCCACGATATGCTTGATGGCACCCTGGGTGCCATAATACAGTCCCGACTGGATACTGTGGACAGTGTTTCGACCCAAGGTATGGTTTGGCACAGTAATTTCAACGGTACCCAATTTAGACGCGCCACCAGCCAGTGCTTGCATGGCCATTTTAAGCCCCGGTATAATGACACCACCAAGATAGTGTCTTTGTGCAGAGATGGCACAAAAGGTAATGGCGGTACCTAAATCAATAATAATTAAATTATCTTTGGGAAACAGATGGCTGCCCGCAATGGCACCGGCTATCCTATCTGCGCCCACTTCGTGTGGATTTTGATAACCAATTTTAAGTCCGGTTTTAACACCCGCTTGTAACACAAAGGGCTCAAGTGCAAAATACTTTTGGCAGGCTGACTTAATTGAATACAATACTTCGGGAACCACTGTGCATAAAGCAATGGCTGTAATCGCAGCCGGATCAAGACCATTTTCACGAATTGCGCCCCGTAAAAAGACCCCATATTCATCCGATGAAGCACCGGTTTTTGAAGCCATTCGAAATTGTAATTTCAGGGTTTCAGCTTGAAACACACCGCCATGCATATGGCTGTTTCCGATATCCAGGCATAAAATCATGTTGCCATCTCCCATAAGGTCATAAGCACATTAACCACCGCTTTAATATCAGCACATTCAAATGCATCTCGATTATGGACATGTAAAGTGAAAGGGTGATGGTTTTCATTGATTGCATGCAGATCATTATGTGCCACCGCAAAAATCCCCGGTTGGGACAATAACTTATTGACCGCTCGATGTTGTTGCCCGGAATCTTCAGTATGGGTA
>CAZWVE010000326.1:0-2174 GCA_964636925.1 uncultured Marinicella sp. | reverse complement strand
AATGGTTTACGTTTGGATTGTGCGAAACGTCAGATTAATCCGCGGTTCGGTGACTTTTACAGTGGGTGGTAAGCGGTGCTGCCAGTGTTGTTGGGTTTCGCCTTGCATGATGAGTAAGCTGCCATGGGCCAGCACGATCGCGACTTTTTCTTTTGCTTGTTTGTGTTTGAACATAAAACGGCGTTCGGCGCCAAAGCTCACTGAGGCAATGGCGGCGCCTTGTTTTAAATCTTTTTCGCCGTCACTGTGCCAGGACATAGCCTCTGAACCGTCATGGTATAAATTTAATAAACAGCTGTTATAGGTGGTCTGGCTTTTTTGTTCTATGGCTGCTTTTATCGACAATAACGTCTTAGTCCAGGGTAGGGCGATTTTTTCCACACCGGAATAACGGTAACGGAAATCACGTTCACCATGCCAGGCGACTTTGCGGGCGGTTTTAATGATTTTGCCAGCGAATTGTGCCTGGTCCGCCTGCCAATCTATTTCATGCATTAATTCATTAAAATAGTCGTCGGCTTGCGCCTGGTCGAAAACCACGCCATGGTAATACACTTCGCCATCCTGCGGTAACAGGTTTTGATCAGGATCATTGCATTGGGCAAACAGATCGCCGGTGTTCATCACACGATAAATTGATTGAGGTGCCCAATTTCCGGTAAATTCTGCGGTTGTCTGACCGGCAGGGATTTGGCTTCCGTTTTTAAACGCTCAGCTTCTTGCAGAAATTGTGCATACAAGGCCTTGCGAATACCTGCTGACAAAGGTTGTGGGGTTTCATCATGTCGATCGAAGGCGGCTTTTAAAGACAGTTTTGGACAATTGTCATCACCTTTAATGTGATCCCATGTAGCCTGTTTTAAACAAAACCTATACCACGGCAGAAAATCCGTGCCGTTATCGGCAATAAACCGAACACAGTCAATAATAAACTGCACCTCCGCTGCATCCATGGCGTAATGAAAACTAACGCGACACCAACCGGGTTTAATGCCATGGTAGCCTTTCTCTATTAAGGCACGATACTGTTTTGAGGTGTTTTCATCGATACCCAATAACTGGTGGCCATAAGGTCCGGCACAGGAACAACCGGCACGGGATTGGATGCCGAATAAATCATTGAGTAGAACTGTGACGAATTTTGGGTGCAGGTATTTACCGGAAGCGGTTTTAATATTAAAGGAAACGATACCCACCCGGTTTTCAGGGTTTTGATCGCCCAGTATTTCAATGCGGGGATGCGCTTGCCAGGCGGTGAAGGCCTGTTTAAGCCACTTCTGTTCACGGTCATGGATTTGCGCCACACTTATTTGTTCTTTCACCGCAAAACATAATGCGGCGCGCATAATTTGCAGCACACCCGGGGTACCTGCTTTTTCGCGTTCTTCAATGTCATCGATAAAATCATGGTCATGACGCGCCACATAACTGACCGTACCACCACCGGAAACTGTGGGATTAAGTTTCGGGTTATAAATCTTTTTATTAAACACCAAAACACCGGATGAGCCGGGCCCGCCCAAAAATTTATGCGGCGACATAAACACCGCATCGTAATAGCCTTCCGGGTTATCATCCGGGTGCATATCAATATCCACATAGGGCGCACTGGCGGCGTAATCAAAAAAGGCCAGACCGTCATGTTTATGCATTAAACGCGCCAAGTCACGGGTATGCGAAATTAAGCCGGTCACATTCGAGGCGGCTGAAAAGGTGCCGATTTTTAAGCGGTTTTTATAGGCATCTTTTTGAAGAAGTTGTTCGAGTTGTTTGATGTCCGCATGACCGCGATCATCGAGGTCTAATTCCACCACTTCACATAAACCATCACGCCAGGAAATTTCATTGGAATGATGCTCATAAGGCCCTAAAAACACCACCGGTGCCTGGGCTTTGATTTTATCCAGATCACAATCCGCCGAGGCTTCAATTTGTGCGCGTGTCGCCGGCGGTAAATAAGTGCCTAAAATTTGTTGTAATTTGGTGATGGCCCCGGTGGCGCCGGTGCCGACACAAATAATCCGATCATCTTTATTGGCACCCACCGCGTCCTTAATTTGCTGCTCGGCTTCTTCCAACAACTGCGTCATGGAACGCCCGGTCATATCATCTTCCGTGTGGGTATTGGCATAGTTCCGTTGCAAACGCATCAGATACTTTTCAATAAACAACAA
>CAZWVE010000325.1:0-2177 GCA_964636925.1 uncultured Marinicella sp. | reverse complement strand
CCTGCTCTTCACTGACTCCCAGTTCAATCAATACTTGTTTGCCCAAAATCAAGGCACTTTCGAACGTTTCACGAACCGAAAAGGTAACATTCATGTCATGTAAATCAATCGAATGCCGACGATTATAGGAGCGCACAAAAGTTTTTGCCTGTGGATTAATCGCTTGTACCGCTCGGATACTGCGATTGGTGACTTCCGGGTTATTGGTGCAAAAAATCACCACTTCACTACTCTCAGCACCGGCGGCACGCAGAATATCACGGCGGGTACCATCACCAAAATTAACCTTAAAACCAAAACCACGGGCTTCCCGAATACGTCTGGCATCATTGTCCAGAATAGTGACATCATAACCATCAGCAAACAGAGGCTGGGACACCATTTGGCCAAATCGACCAAAGCCGATAATCAGTACATTGCCGCGGGTATCTTCAAATGTTTCATCCAAAACATCCTGTAACTCTTTGTTAATAAACCAGTCCTGAAATAGCAAAGGCAGTGGCGATAACATCATGGTAACCGAGACAATGGCAATCAAAATAGACGAGACATTGTCCGCAAAAATACCGGCCGTGGCAGCGGCTGAGAATAACACAAAACCAAACTCACCCAACTGAGGCAGTGCAAATGCCATACGAATGGAGGTGTTATGATCATGTTTAAAAAATCGACTGACCCCGTACAACAATATGATTTTCAATATCATAACGCTGGGCGCAATGCTTAATATCAATAACCAGTTTTCAATCACCACCCGCAAATCCAGAGCCAAACCCACAGCCATAAAAAACAAACCCAAAAATAAACCCCTAAAGGGTTCAATATTGGCCTTCACTTCATGTCGATAGGATGATTCAGATAACATCACACCCGCCAAAAAAGCCCCCATGGCATTCGACATACCAACAATATCCATCAGTAAGGCGGCCGCAATCACCAACCCTAAGGCACTGGCAGTCATAATTTCATGTAAACCGGTGGAGGCCAGTAATCGAAACACATGATCTAAGAGGTAATAACCGATTAAAATCAGCGCCACAATCGCCGCCACCGCCAAACCAATATCAATTAAACTTTGTGTTAATGAAACCTCTTCACCCGTGGGTGCCAGTAAAGTCACCATCAGCAGTAACGGCACAATGGCAATGTCCTGAAACAATAAAATCCCAAAGGTTTTACGACCATGTAAACTGCGCCGTTCGCCTCTTTCACTCAGTTGACTCATAACAATGGCGGTGGAACTCAAGGCCATTCCACTGCCTATGAGCACCGATCCGGATAAATGGATTCCCAATAAATAAGTCAGTAAACCAATGACCAGTGCACTAAAAATCACTTGTGCAGCTCCCAGGCCAAAGATATCCTTACGCATATCCCACAAGGTGGCCGGATTCAGCTCAAGGCCAATCACAAATAAAAACAGCACCACGCCGAACTCGGAAAAGTGCAGCAATTCTTCTGGATGTTCAGAAAAGCCACCTGAAAACAGTTAATTAACCGCAATCCCGGCCACCAGATAGCCAAGCACCGCACCAAATTTAATTTTCACAAACACCGGCACAAACACACTGGCCGCCACAATCAGCGCCAGGGCATTCCAAAACAGTAAGTCAGGTGATCCGGTTTCAGGCATATTTATCGTTTGTTATCATTCAGATGAATCAAAATCTTGATTGTAATTATCATAGAGCTTTTAATCTTTATGTACAAACAAAAAATAATCATAGATTTTATTCACTTGCTTTAAGAAAGCCCCTGAAGCAAAGCATACAATTACACTAAAAACGGTGATAAAATAACCACTTTTTTTGGGTGTAAAAAGTGGATACTGCTGCATTGCTGTCGGATCAGCCGCATAAAATTGTTGAGTTTCAAGGGATTGAATACACCCTGCTTGGAACCGCCCATATTTCCCAAAAAAGTGCTGATGTGGTGAAAGACCTGATTGAACAGGGCAATTATGATGCCGTGGCTATTGAGCTGGATGATTTACGCTATCAGGCCCTCACCGACACCAACCGTTATCGCAACCTCGATTTAATCAGTATTATCAAACAAAAACAAACCGGTGTTATTGCCACCAATCTGGCCATAAGCGCCTACCAAAAGAGACTGGCCAATCAATTGGGCATTGAACCGGGTGCGGAAATGAAACAAGCCATTGAATCAGCGCGTGA
>CAZWVE010000324.1:0-2183 GCA_964636925.1 uncultured Marinicella sp. | reverse complement strand
TTCATTGGTTTTGAGGTAGTCGCTGGTTTTATAGGGTTCTGTTTTGATCATTGTATTGTCTCCAGTATTGTTTGGCTTGTTTAATGTCTTTCTTCTGGCTTGACTTGTCACCACCACACAACAGTAATATAGCTTCAGTGCCGGTCCACTCATAATAAACTCGGTAACCTTTGCCTTCTGTGATTTTCAATTCTCTAACAGCTTCACCAACAGATGCCCAGTGACCTTCATTGCCAAGTCTGAGCCGATCAATCCTCATTTGGATTTTGGCACGCGCTTTGCTGTCTTTTAAACCTTCAAGCCAGATGTCAAAAGGACACCAGTTGTGTCGGGCAACAAACTTGGTTATTTTTATCATTAAGCCTAATTGTAACTTATAAGATACAGATAAGTCAAAAGAATGCACCAGGTCAGTTATTTTACCTTGTATTTAAGGTTGGTGGTGTTACGGGCTTTAAAGCGCTTTCTTCGCGCGCGACGGCGCATAAATCGGTCGATTTTGAAATTGGCGGGTTTTGTGACTTTCTTGAGCGCGCTGACCATTTCTCTGGCGATTTGAGGGTCTTTGACCATGAACAGCGATTTGAGGTATAGCCACATAAGTCGCTCCTTTGAATGCTTATTATTTACAATAGCATAGGGGAGCGGGGTTTTTGAGTGCCGGAAGTTATGTTTGGGGGGTAAAGAATAGTGTTGAGGATTGGGCGAAAACTGGGTTTAAGCTATTGAATGTAATCAATATTAATCTTGATGGTTAAAATGTAACGTCATTTGTAACAATATAAATGTCAGGTGATAACCTATTTGTCAGGCTGGGTAAGCGTCAAGCCGGTTAATTTTGAATGATATGCTTTCACCCACAAGACGCTGGTCATTTGATGTGATTGGCGCATCCAAAACAGCTATGCCAACATCAACCATAACATCGGGCGTAATACTGGTAATTATGCCATTAGCTTGATATCCCCAACCCTTTATATGGTTCAGTGATTTAGTTCTATCTGGGTTGCCTGAAAACATTGTTTCCCAACTTTCTTCTTCAGAATAGACGCCTACAGACAATTCAATTTCAATTTGCTGATTTTTCTTCAATTTTTCTCCATAAAAGTGATCCATTACAAAATATTGATTTTTGTTTATTTCAATTGTTGCAGTTAAGTAATCGCCTTTGGTTTCTTTGAATATTGCTTTCATCTTATTATTTTGCGACTTCAGAATCGAACGATGTGTTTCAGGCTTTGAGCCACTTTCTTTAATGCCACTTAAAAATCGAACAAAATGTTTTTTGCTTTGTGAAATGGCATAAAAAACAAAGATTAACCATATAATTGAAGCTAATGAATTAAATGCCAATAGAGCAGTTGATATCCATTCTTGTGATTGAGGTTTTATATCATATCCAAATCCTGATTGTGACCATATAGCGACCAATCCAACAGGTATGGCATAAAAAGCAGTCACCAATAAGCCTGTTGTCATGATTAAAGATAGAAATCTTTCTTTATAGTTTAGTCTTTTGGCTTTGATGGCTTCGAGTTTGGCTTAGTATTTGTTCATTAATTTTATTCTAACTTAGCTTACAGTGTTAACTTCAGTATAATTGATTTGAATGATTTCAGGTAATTGATGATGATTAAATGGATAACAAGTATTCTAATTTTATTAGCACCATTTATTTCTCAAGCTGAGAAATATGAATATGCTGGCTATTATGGGTCAGGAGAAATGAGCTGGTTTGTATTCGATATTTCAAATGAGCGAATTAGTATGGGAGATGCTATTTTAGATAACATAGTTTATAAAGATTGCTCTAATACTAAATTCAAGTGCATTGAAACTGGAAATGAAATATATTTTGCCCCAAGGATAATTAATCGAAGTGGTGAATATACCAGCCCATTTGGAAATTATGAAATTTATAGTAATAAACAACGCTTACCTTTTAATACAAATATAGAGTACAAAATTATAAAAATTTATCCTTATTTTTCAGAAGTGAAAACTATTTTTTATAATACACAAAAAGATGTATTGGCTATTTTGGAAGAAGATAAACAGCATCAATTTGCTTCTCATATTGCTTGGTTAATGAGTCAATGTGGTTTATTGTCAGAAGAAGACTGTTTAGAAGAAGTTGAATGAGGTTTGCTTTTGGGGTGGTGATACCAAAGAATGGTGCCCGG
>CAZWVE010000323.1:0-2193 GCA_964636925.1 uncultured Marinicella sp. | reverse complement strand
TCGCATCCACAGTCATGCTGATTGGTATTGGTTTATTGATTTGGGCCTCCTGGCCAAGCGATTCACCATTACGCCATGAAGGTGAGTTAGCGGTTTTTCAGGCGCCATTGATGCAGTCAATTGTGCCGTTGATATTCTTATTATTCTGGATACCCGGTGCGGTGTATGGGTTTGTTTCCGGAACCTTTAAAAGCAGCAAAGACATGATTGATGCGATGACTAAGGCCATGTATGGCATGTCGTATTATTTGGTCATGGTGTTTTTCTGTGCCTTATTTGTCGCGGCTTTTGCGCAATCTAATTTGGGTGCCTTGCTGGCCATCGAAGGGGCGCAGACCTTAAAAGCGCTGGCCTTGCCTAGTGGTGTTACCGTGGTTGGAATTATTTTCCTGACTGCTTTTGTTAACCTGTTTGTGGGTTCAGCCTCCGGTAAATGGGCTTTATTGGCGCCTATTTTTGTGCCGATGTTAATGCAATTGGGCATTTCGCCTGATTTGACCCAGGCTGCTTATCGGGTGGGTGACTCAAGTTCCAATATCATTACGCCGTTAATGCCTTACTTCCCGCTGGTAGTCGTGTACTGTCAGAAATATGTGAAAGACACCGGTGTGGGCACCTTAATTGCCCTTATGATTCCATTTTCCATTGTCTTTTTAGTGGGCTGGACATTATTTTTATTGGCTTATTGGAGCCTGGGACTGCCTTTGGGTCTCCAAGCCAGTTATGTATTTCCCGCGGGTTAATTGAGATATGAAATTAGCAGCGGCCATGGTTTAATGACCGCTGCTGTTTTTTTATTGATTTTGAGCAACCGCCTGGACAACGGGATATATGAATATCAACAGTCATTCAGACACCGAAAGAGCCTGATTCCGTTAATCTTAATTTTAGAATATGCATTCCCACGCTGGAGAGACTGTGAATGAGATAACGGGCATATGACAAAATTGGATTTGATCGTGCCTAATTGTTAATTTGGCCATTTCAGCCTACAATATCTGTTTTGAAAAGACGTCTGTTACATGCTTCATTTAGCCCTATACGAACCGGAGATTCCGCCGAATACGGGGAATATTATTCGTTTGTGTGCCAATACCGGGGTGCAGTTGCATTTGATTCATCCATTGGGTTTTGAGATGGAGACAAAGGCGCTCAGGCGAGCGGGTCTGGATTATTATGAGTGGGCGCAAGTTGTTGAGCATGAGGACTTTACATCTTTTATGCAAGACACTGATTTTAACCAGATTTTTGCCCTGACCACCAAGGCGACGGATTATTCCCATCAAGTCACTTATGCGGACAATGATTGCTTATTATTGGGGCCTGAGACGCGGGGGTTACCTGAAGCTGTGTGGAGTCATGAGTTGATTCATCCGGTACGGATTCCGATGAAAGCGGACAGTCGGAGTTTGAATTTATCGAATACCGCCGCTATTGTGGTTTATCAGGCTTTGGCGCAATTGGGATTTCCTGATTTAAGGTGATGAAAACTTTAATGATTCGATATTTAGCTATTGGATTGTGTAGTTTGATTTCAGTGTCGGTGTTAGCCAATGAAAAAGCAAACCAGGAAAAGACAATGAGCAAACAAGAATATGTGACTTTTTATCCAACGTATGGGTATCAGGATGGAGATAATTGGCGGATACCTCTGCGGGTTTGGGTCCATGAGCATGATGGCTGGTTTGGTCAGCAATTATCGAAGCTGTCTAAACGGGTGGTGCGCAATAAAGCCGGTTTAGAGCAACTCAATACGGATCAACAGGCCATGTTTCGCATGCGTTTTCAGGATTTTGTGGCCGACAGTGAGTCTTTTGAAGCGGTGCATATCCGATTCGATAACGATCCTGATAATGAAGTTATCCGTTTAAAATCAGCTGACGGTGATAATCGCACAGACTTTAATGGGCTGTTATTGGCTGAATTAACGTTGGGGTTAGATCGGGCTCAGGAATTAATGGCGGTACAGAATTCGAAAGATGGCTGGCTCACATTTCAGGCCGTGGGGAAAGATCATATCGGCTCAGGCCGCTTGCAGTTGATACCGCCAACAGGTCATTCGGTGATTTCAGATATTGATGATACCTTGAAGATTACGGAAATCACAGAAGGTGAAGCGGTGGTGATGTTGAACACTTTTTTTAAACCGTTTCAGCCGGTGCCGCAAATGCAGGATTTGTTTAAAACTTTTAA
>CAZWVE010000322.1:0-2205 GCA_964636925.1 uncultured Marinicella sp. | reverse complement strand
GGTTTTATCTGGCCAAAGATGCCCGCGTTAGTCGTGAGGTATTTGAACAAGGTTACCCGCACATCGATAAATTCAGACAATATAGACAGGATCACAACATGAACCAGCATTTCAATTCCGCACAATCTTTACGAATAGGCTTATAACCATGTCATCTTTATTAATACTCGGCGCCAAAAGCGACATCGCCCGGGCCGTGGCCCGCCAATACGCCGCCAACGGTTTTGATTTATTACTGGCCGGTCGAAGCATCAGCGAATTAGATGACTTTGCCAAAAACCTTTCCATCCGACATGATATTACGGTCTCTTTACATGAGTTTGATGCCAATGATTTAGCCTCTCATGCAGCGTTTGTTAAGCAGTTGCCGCAACTTCCCGATGGTGTCCTCACCGCCATTGGCTATCTGGGCGATCAAACTCAGGCTGAACAGGATTGGACTGAATGCGAAAAAATCATGAACCAAAACCTTCTCGGCAATGTGTCCGTTTTAAATATCATCGCCAATGTATTCGCCGAAAGGCAATCGGGGTTTATTGTCGGCATCAGCTCCGTGGCCGGTGATCGTGGTCGTCAAAAAAATTACCTTTATGGTGCTGCCAAAGCGGGATTCACCACTTATTTATCGGGTTTGCGTAATCGGTTATTCAAAAATAATGTCCATGTGCTGACTGTTAAACCCGGTTTTGTGAAGACCCAAATGACCGCAAATATGGACTTACCGGCCAAACTTACGGCAGAACCCGAACAAGTCGCCAAAGACATCTTCAAAGCCCAGCAAAAAAACAAAAACACGCTTTACACCAAAGGTATCTGGGCCTGGATTATGCGGATTATCCGTCTCATCCCAGAATGGCAATTTAAGAAAATGGATTTATGAAGGAGACACGGTTTTCAATAATCTGGTTTTCTTTGAGCGTCAGTTTATTACTGCTAACAGTCGCCTATTTAGGTGTCATTTACTTCAGTCACGACCTGCAACGCTTTAGTATGTTATTTAATGCCGACAGTTTATATTTACCCGCCTTATTAAATAACCTGCTTAATGAAAACGGTGCTTACAGTGATTGGTACTTACCACCGGCACCTTATTTTTTCCCTGATTTACCCTTATATCTATTGGCTTTTGTGCTCTCCAAAAATGTCTATATAGCCCAATTTATCTTTGCTATATTACAAGGTGTACTAGTCTCAATTGCTCTATTTGGACTCAATCGATTATTTTTTAGCCGTACGCAGGCTTTTTTACACACCGTTTTGATGGTGGCCTTAATGTATTTATCCGTGCTTGGTCAGCCAACTATTCACGCCATTATCAGCGGCCATCATTTTGGTGCTTTTGTGGCCATTTTAATGGGCTTATTTTTATTCGTTCGGTTGCTTCAATCTGATGGTCACGGGCTTGTTTGGTCTGCGCTTTTGGGATTGCTCATTAGTTTAACGGTGGCATCAGACAAGCTGTTTGTTGTTCAGTTTGTGATACCGCTTATCGTAACAATGACACTGTTACGGCTGTTCGCTGTGGTGTCCACACAATTATTTTTTAAGGTGTTTTTTATTGCAGTTTTTGGCCTGATTATTGGCTATCTTTTTTATTATTTATGGGTGCCCAATCCGACCGGCTTTACCCCTAATTTCAGTATCCATCATTTGACCGATAATCTACCGCTTGTCACCACTCTTTTTCACAGAGTTATTACAAACAATTATCTATACAGCGCAGTTTTTTTTGGGTTTTACGGCATTTTATCAATAACACTAATCAAAGCGTTGTTTAATAAAAATCCCAAGAACAAAGGCATTCTTGAGCTCAGTTTATTGATTGCAAGCATCAGTTCAATCACTGTTCTTACTGTGGCATTCAGTGATTTAACCATTGATTTTCGTTATTTTATTCCGGTGTTTTTCATACCCTTATTATTGGTGCCTTTGTTGTTCATTGTGGTGCCGTCACCATCACGCTTAAACCTAATTCTTCCGCGTTTATCGCTGCTGCTCACGATGATAGTTATCAGTTTTCATCTCTGGCAAAAACGCATTCAGCCATTAAAAGCGGACTATTACCCACCGGCAGTTCAGTGCTTTGATAACTTTATTGACACAACCAAAGCCCATCGCGGTATTTCACATTATTGGGATGCCAAGCGAACCGCGTTACTGAGTAAAAATAAGGTCACGATTGCCGCTTATACACCTCATTTAACC
>CAZWVE010000321.1:0-2205 GCA_964636925.1 uncultured Marinicella sp. | reverse complement strand
CATTAGTGCCATCCAAAGTCATGGTGATGGTATCCATGGCATTATTGGTCGAACCGCTTGCAGAAACAAAAGCAGAACTTCCAACACCGGAACAACTCCAGTTAAAACCATTTACACCAGATGTGGAAGCAAAAGAAAGATCAACCTCAATACCTGAAAAAGTGCCTGTGCCAGTTTTACTGACCATAATTTCATACGCGTTTGAAGCTGATGCTCCGGGCGTGAAGTTAGTCGGATTTTTTGAAATACTGACGGCAATGTCATCGGCCCAGACCGAGACGGAAAATAACGAACACGCCAGAAAGGCGAGACCTGAAAGTTTTTTAAATGTGCCCAGAAACATGTGTTTTCCCACTATTAAGCTGACAAATAATTATTTTTGTCATTGCAAAAAGTTCTGAACAGCAGACACAAAAAAACCGCCTTAATGGCAGTCTATATTTTGTATAGAAAATCTAAGATTTGATTAATTACACACACTTTTATTATCCCCCGCTCATTACAAATTTGTAATGACCTAAAATCATTTAAGCAAAATAAAATCCTATTAGCAAGTTTTTTATCAAAATTAAGATTTTTAAAAAAAGCATAAAAAATTATTGCTGGTGTTCATAATCCTAATTGCGCCTCAATTTGACTGAACTTTTTGACAAATACTGCTTGAAAAAAAACAAACGTGCTAATTAATTCGATAAACAGGATATTGTCTGTGTGCAGCTTCATACTGTTCGCTGTGTTGATGCAGCCACTGTAATTGCAAATAAGCGTTATTAGAAAAAACCTCATCCTGTTTTTTCTTGGTTTCAAAGGCTTGTTTTAACGATGGGTTATTCTTTAACAATTGTCGAGCCTTGTCTTCCCAGACGTAGGGAGAAAAACCCTCTTTTTGTGTCAATATCGTATCAAAAAAATTCCACCTGAAAAAGGAGTCGGTGGCTTCGGGTTCTAAGGTTTCAAGTAAATATCTGACACCTTTTTGATTGCTTGGGACATAAAAGTCGCCGGCCTTAAATTGAACGCGCTCTGTAGATTTATCAAGGGTCACGGTATCGTGAACATAATGACCTTCGAAAACATTCGTTTGCGTTGAATAATCTTGAATTCGATAGGTCTCGACAGTCAGTACGGTGTCTTGATTAAACGATTTCATATAGATACGATTACTCTTTAATAAATCTATGACCTGGTGCCATCCTTGTGTAATCACATAGGCTTTAGGAAGGGTGACAGATAATGTCGGTACATAGGTATCCTGGTAGCGAATTTGTTGCTTAACAGGTTTATTGCGGTGATATTTAAGTCGCTGTAAACCGGTTACATCACTGATTATTTCTTCTGATTCATAACCGAGAAAATTAATCATTGAAAATTTCTCTTCAGACAACTGCCACTGCAAAGGATATTGATCCCCAACCTGATAATGGGTAAAGGATTTCTTGCGTAAATCTTTAATCAACTGATGTGATTTATCTGCCTGTTTAATGACGGTCTGCATGAAAATATTACTGCCTTTTACACGCTCGGCATACGGTTTTAGCATATGGGTTTCAAGCATCATTCCCAGGGTATTAAATAAAGTGGTATAACCCGTAGAATAACGTGGATTGTCAAAAAACTGATTAAAACCTTTTTCTGGTGGCCGGTTAAAAACATTGACATACGGCGTGATGGGCCAGCCTTTCTTTGTCAGCTCGTTTTCCAGGCTGGGTTGAAAGTTATTTTTTAAAAACTCACCGAGTTCACCAGCCAGCTTATTATGCTGCGTCATTAAATGCGTTAACACATATTGATAATCCGCACCATTACTGACATGGTTATCAATGAACACATCGGGATTAACGCGATGAAATATCTCCTTAAATGCGCGTGTATTGAGGGTATCGGCTTTAATAAAATCCCGGTTTAAGTCAAAATTTCGGGCATTGCCACGAAAACCATAGCTTTCAGGACCATTTTGATTGGTGCGTGTTGTTGTATTACGGTTTAACGCACCGCCAACGTTATAGACAGGAATCGTCACTAAAAGCGTGTTCTTTGCTGCCTTTATAGTGCCCTGAGCATAATCACGAAACAGCATCATGGTGGCATCAATTCCATCAGGCTCACCGGGATGAATGCCATTGTTAATTAAAATAGTCAGTAAATCAGTATTATTTTCTTTTTCAGAAAAACCAGTATTCGGTCGATAAGTCACTATATGCAAAG
>CAZWVE010000320.1:0-2221 GCA_964636925.1 uncultured Marinicella sp. | reverse complement strand
ATTATTTTTAGCGCCGTTATTTTATGTGGTGTCATTCATTACGGGTATGCGCAGACTTGTTACGTAACAACAACAGGTACTGGTTCCGGTGCGACTTGGGCGCAAGCCGCTTCATTCGGTGATGCTTTAAATGATCCAAATTGTACCGAAATATGGGTCAAGCAAGGGGTGTATTATCCCACCACGACGCATAGCCGAACGGCCAGCTTTATCGTTAACCGTCAAGTGGTCGTTTATGGTGGGTTTCAAGGTTTTGAAACTCAATTGAATGACCGTGATTTTGAACTTCATGAGACTGTTTTATCCGGAGATATCGGTGTCGCTCATGACAACACAGATAACAGTTATCACGTTATAAGTTTTTTTGGTGTTGATGACAATACGGTTGTGGATGGGTTTATTATAGAAAAAGGCCATGCCAACGCACTCAATCAAGGTCCTTATCAATCCGGCGGCGGTATGATGTGTCATGGTCAAAGTGCTTACGAAATATGCAATCCGACTGTACGAAACAGTATTTTCCGAGATAATCATGCCACTGCCAATGGTGGCGCGGTGTATAACAATGGTTATTTGGGCCAAAGTAGTCCAGTGTTTGTCAATGTCACATTTGAAAACAATCAAGTTGAGGGTAATGGCGGTGCTGTGTATAACGATGGTTATACCGGAGAAAGCAGTCCTGAATTTAACCAGGTCAGTTTTATCAATAACCAGGCCGGAAATTATGGCGGGGCGATTCACAATGAAGGCTTTAATGGCAACAGTAGTCCCCAATTTACCAATGTCACTTTTTACGGGAATTCGGCCGATAGTTATGCCGGTGCGATTATTAATATAGGCGATTTTGGTATAAGTAATCCTATTTTTAATCAAGTGACATTTACTCAGAACACTGCAGGAAGTTCAGGGTCTGCTATGACTAATTTTGGTATGAATGGTGAAAGTATTCCGGTGGTTAATAACTCTATATTTTGGGGGAACAGTGGCTCTGTCGTGGAAATGTATAACATTGCGGCAGAGCCAATTATTAATGACAGTTTAATTGATGGTGGGTGTCCTAATGACTCAGTGTGTACAAATATTTTAAACGTTAACCCCATGCTAACTTCATTGGCAGATAATGGTGGCTTTAGCCCGACGGTTTTACCTGAAATAAATAGCCCGGTTATTGATGCCGGTAATAATGCATCATGTACAGGCTATGATCAGCGTGGTGTCGTCCGGCCTCAGGGGCTGGCTTGTGATTTGGGGGCAGTTGAGCGATTGTCAGATTTAATCTTTAAAAATGGATTTAATTAAAAAATAAATTAAACCCGCTAACGCTGAAAGTTAATAACTTTACCGTGCTTTAAAGCAGGCAGGTGAAAAAACTGTGCCAGGGTTTGACCCATGTCCATAAAGCCATTACGTAAACCGATATTTTGCCCCGGGATATTGGGCCCGAAAAACACCACCGGTACATGTTCACGGGTGTGATCGGAACCCGGTTGGGTTGGATCGCAGCCGTGATCGGCGGTGATTAAAGCGATGTCATCGGCTTTGAGTATTGCCAGTAATTCCGGTAGACGTGCATCAAAGTCTTCTAACGCTTTGGCATAACCTGGGACATTACGGCGGTGACCATATAAACTATCAAAATCCACAAAATTGACAAATACCAGGGTATTGTCTTTGGCCTGTTCCAGTTCTGTTAACATGGCATCAAACAAGGCCATATTACCGCTGGCTTTGACTTTCTTGGTGATACCGCGATCAGCAAAAATATCGGCAATTTTGCCCACGGAAATAACCTCGTGTCCCGCTTCTTTCATCACATCCAGTAAGGTGGGTTCAATCGGTTCGGTGGTTAGATCTTTGCGGTTGCCGGTGCGTTGGTAATTATCTGATGAATCACCAATAAAAGGCCGGGCAATCACACGGGTTATATTTAATGGCGTCGTTAATTCCTTCGCCACTTCACAGACTTGTAGCAGACGTTTCAGGCCAAAGTGGTCTTCATGGGCGGCAATCTGGAAGACCGAATCCGCTGATGTATAAACAATCGGCTTGCCTGATTGAATATGTTCATCACCCATGCGGGCAATAATTTCGGTGCCCGATGCGTGACATTCGCCCAGAACACCCGGTAAGTCACAGCGTTGAACCAGTTCATCGATTAGATCTTTCGGAAAGCAGGGCACTTCTTTTGGAAATGTCGCCCACTTAAACGGAACCGGCACAC
>CAZWVE010000319.1:0-2228 GCA_964636925.1 uncultured Marinicella sp. | reverse complement strand
AAAAGCACCGATAAACAAGCCGTTACCGGAATTACTGAGGCTGCAGTTGCGGATGGTTAAACGCGCGGCTTTTTCCACATAGATGGCGGCGGCATTGTTGCTGTAGGTTTCGGTTTGGCCTTGATCATTGGTGAATTGATAATCCGGATGGCCGGAACGGATGTCTAAATTCTCAATCACAATATGTTGCGGTAAGCCGTCACTGGGGATATTTGAGCCGCCGATTTTAATCACGCCGCGGGATTCATTCCAGAAGTTCAATCCCGCCACCGTCACGGCATTCTCACCATCAATCACCGGCTGTTGACCATTCGGGCCATTGACGCCAATTATGGATATGGGGTTTTGTGTCGTACCCTGGACATTAATGACCCACTTTTCCCGATAAGGCGTACTTCGCCAATGGATATAGACGTTATCGCCGGCTTGCAAAGTGGTCCAATCGACATCAGCGATGGCGGATAAGGGTTGGCCGGGGCCGATGTGATAGTCAGTGGCTTTGACTGAACAGCCTATCAGCAAAAAGGCAAAAAAGATGTATGATTTGCGTTTCATCGGATGATTATACGCCTACAGGACCACATTATTGCGAATGGGTGCACAAATAAGCATGGTTTATGGCCAGATGACAAGATTTCGCTTAGTCTGGATAGAACCTCAGCCATTCCGTCATTCTCGTGCTCCGACACGAGAATCTCATAACTAATACGCCATACAAAAACAATGTTATTTGCACAAATTTTAAGTGTTACTCATTGTTTAAAAATACTCTTAACTTACTGAGATCCTCGGATCTTCGTCAGAGGATGACGTGATGCTTGATATACAGAATTCCTTACATCGCCACCTGGAAATTCAGGCTGGTTTGTTGGGCGCTTTGGTCGATGACGCGCAGTTGGTAGTGGCCGGGGGTGAGTTGATTGAGTTGTACGGTGCTTTGTGAATTGTTGATCAGGCGGTCGTTGAGAAACCAGTAATGCCGGCCGGTGGAGCCGGCGACGCTAAGTTCAATGCTGGGCAATTGCTGACTACCGGCTTCGGGATAGAGGGTGGCATCGGGATGGATGCCAACGATTTCTAAGCGGTTTTGGTTGTGCCACAGGCGGCAGTCCTCAGCAAAATCCGGTAATAACTGATCACGGTGCCAGCGTGGTGGTAGCCAGGGTTCCAGTACCACCGGCCAAACGGTAACTTGTTGTTGCCGGGTTTTACCGCGAAAGCATTCTGGTGTGACACGTTCGCCCTGATCATTGAGTCGAACTGTCAGGCGGGGTTTTTGAAGTTGATTCAGCAATACGTCATGGCGGGTTGGCGGCGTCATGTTATTCAGAGTATAGGCCTGTTTCTTACGGTGGCAATCGGCCGGATTTTGTAAATTTATGGCCGTACCCAAGGGCCAGCAAATGGTGGTTAATTGGACACTGGCCGGTGCCGGGTTTATGTCAGTATTTTTAGGAAGCATGCCGTGGACTTGTCGCAGTAAAGGCACCGCAGCTAAGCGTCCGGTGTTGTCGCTGACAAAAGCGCCATCCGGCCGCCCCACCCAGACACCGATGGTATAAGCGGTATTAACGCCAACGGCCCAGGCGTCGCGGCCACCATAGCTGGTCCCGGTTTTAAAAGCCAAATCCCGGTTACCGGTTAAATCATCGTGATAGAGTCTTTTTTCAAGCTGCCCCTGCGACAGGATGTCTTGCACAATCCAGGCAGATCCGGCACTTAATAAAGGCCGTTCTATCAGCTTTTGTTCCGGTACGTAGCGTAGAAATCCTGCTTGTCCGTTGCGCCCCAAAGCACTGAATACTTGCATTAATTCTGCCATATTAACCCCGCCGCCACCTAAAGCCATGGACAGATTGGGTTGTGCCCGGTTTGGCAGTTGCAGGTTTAAACCGGCGTTATGCATGGCAGCATAAAATGGTTCAGGACCGATGGCATCGAGTAATTGTACCGCGGGCATATTTAAGGAGCGCAATAAAGCTTCTGAAGCACTGACCGGTCCGCTGAAGTGCTCAGAAAAGTTATGGGGGCGATAGCCGTCAAAAGACATCGGTACATCCAACAGCAAAGATTGCGAATGAATTAAGCCCTGATCAAGCGCCAACCCGTAAATAAAAGGTTTTAAGGTGGAGCCCGGTGAGCGCACCGCTTGGATCATGTCCACCTGCCCTGCACGGCTGTCACTGAAAAAATCAGCACTGCCAAGGTATGCGGTCACAGCCATGGTT
>CAZWVE010000318.1:0-2230 GCA_964636925.1 uncultured Marinicella sp. | reverse complement strand
AACCCCGGGCCAGATATCAATCAATGACGGCACCACCAACATCCCCTCGTCCGGGGCAAAACATTTTAAGGTCAAACGCTGATTTTTAGCTAAGGACAAAAGCTGTGCCACCACCGCAAAACGATTGGTGACCGTTTCTCGCCGGCGTTCACTCCATGAAAATCGACCCGGTCCTTTACCGCGAATACCACGACTGAAACCGGTGTAAGTCACGTCATCTGTAGGCCACTCCGTTTCGCCATAACTTAAGTAATCAACGCCACATACATCGATACATTGATCAAAATCAAAATCCCGGTCATCACGCAATGTTTTCGCCACTTCTAACCAGGATTCAACCGGCACGGTGCAGATAACGCCATGGGTGGTTTCTTTAATGGTTAGCTCGATATCACTGAAATGAGACGCCAAATCCTTACTTAGTTGTCTTTTATAACTGCTCATGATGTTCTGGCGATGGTGTTGGTACGTTTAATTTTTTTCTGCAATTGCAAAATACCGTAAATCAGGGCTTCTGCGGTCGGCGGGCATCCGGGTACATAAATATCCACCGGCACCACGCGATCACAACCACGAACCACTGAATACGAATAATGGTAATAACCGCCCCCGTTAGAACACGAACCCATGGAGATTACATATTTGGGTTCAGGCATTTGGTCATACACTTTGCGTAACGCCGGCGCCATTTTGTTGACCAGCGTTCCGGCCACAATCATGACATCAGATTGTCTCGGTGAGGGTCTGAAAATAACCCCGAAACGGTCCAAATCATAACGCGCTGCACCGGCATGCATCATTTCCACGGCACAACAGGCCAGACCAAAGGTCATCGGCCACAATGAACCGGTTCGCGCCCAATGCAACAAATCATCCACACGGGCTGTGACAAAGCCCTTATCCTGCGGGCCGTGATCAACCACGGGTTGCAGTATATTATCGACTATTCCCATTCCAATGCTCCTTTCTTCCACTCATAAATAAAGCCTATGACCAACAGTAACAAAAATAAGAACATAGAAACCAGCCCAAAAGCACCTAATTCGGTTAATACCACCGCCCAGGGAAATAAAAAGGCTATTTCTAAATCGAAAATAATAAATAAGATGGCCACCAAATAAAACCGCACATCAAATTTCATGTGGGCATCATCAAATGCTTCAAAACCGCATTCGTAGGGTGAAACTTTCTCGTCAGTTGTTTTTCGCGTACCGAACAACAAACCCAGCGAGATTAAAACCACGCCCAGGCCGACAGAAACGGCCAAAAATAACAACACCGGAAAATACTCGGCAATCATACATCCATCCCTATTCTTATCGATAAATTGGTGCCGAAGGCCGGACTTGAACCGGCACGACTGTTAAGCCACTACCCCCTCAAGATAGCGTGTCTACCAATTCCACCACTTCGGCACATAATAAAACCCAATATTCATTGAATATTACGGCATCCAAATCGCATCCGACATGATACGATTCATTTACTCGCCACCGCCTTGATCTTCATCAATCGGTTGCTCTTGAGGCTCATCTGCATTCACCGCTTCTGAATTCGAAACGTCGTCTTTTGTTTCAGCAGGCGCAACAGAATCAACACCTTGAGTTTGTTTCTGTGGCAAATTATCATTCGCTCTGTCACCTTCAGCTGGAATTAAAGAATCCGTTCGCTGTTCATTGTCCAATGTACCCATGACACCCAAATCCTGGGTTTCAGTTTGTTCGGTGACACCATAGGTGCCGCGAAAATCAATACTAATGGCCATGGTGATAATAAAAAATAAAGTGGCTAATATCGCTGTGCTTTTCGACAAAAAAGAGCTCGAGCCTTTGGCGCCGAAAACAGTGCCCGACGCACCACTTCCAAAAGCTGAACCGGCCGTTGCACCGGGACCACGCTGAACCAGAATAAAACCAATCATGGCAATGGTTACCAGCACTTGTAAAATATTTAAAAAATTAATTGTCATTAAATTGTCTCCTGACTTTGGTCATTGACCACTGTCTGTGTCAAACCGAGCTCATCAGTTAGTTTGACTGTGTTTTGTTCAATAGTTTCTTTGCCTGTCGACAAATGGCCATAAAATCATCTGCTGCCAATGAAGCGCCGCCAATAAGACCTCCATCAACATCCGGCATGGAAAACAGCTCAAAAGCATTACTGCCTTTACAACTACCACCATAAAGCAGCCGAATTTGGCGCGCCATTGTAACATCTTTAGTGGCCAATT
>CAZWVE010000317.1:0-2235 GCA_964636925.1 uncultured Marinicella sp. | reverse complement strand
ATAACCTGAAATCTGATAACTCACCTGGTATCAGTCTACACATACATGACAGTCAAAAAGGTCAGAAAATCACACCGGAAGACCTGCTCAATCGAGATGCTGCGAAAAAGGTAACGGAAGTTTGGTACTGTGGCCCCAAAGGCCTGGCCAGATTATTGGAAACAGGCTTGAAGAAAATGCTACCGGGTTCACTGCGGTTTCGTAAAGAAGCCTTTGAATTTCGATAAATTAAATATTTTAAACCTGCTTTCAGGTTATTGTCAGGAAAGCAAATTATAGTTAAGGTTCAAACAACTGGAGAGACACCATGAAAATTGTACACATGGCTGCATTAATGGCCACTTTTTTAATTTCAACAGCGGCACTGGCTGATGATGACTGCACCGATCCGGTGGCCGACTGGCAACCGCAGGAAAACCTGCGTCAACTGATGATTGACAACGGCTGGGACGTGAAGCGCATTAAAGTCGATGACGGCTGTTACGAAGTCAAAGGCTTTGACCAGGACGGTCACCGTGTAGAAGCCAAATTCTCACCGGCTAGCTTGGAAATTATAGAACTTGAAATCAAGTTTACGGGTTCGGGCAATCGCTCGGGCTATTTAAATAAACGCAGTGGCCAACAAAAACCTGCGAACAATAAAGACAGCAAACAAAGACCCAAAGTAAACATTCAGTAACAACACGGAGATGACAGCATGACCAATCGCATTCTGATACCGGCAGCCATCGCCAGCTTATTATCGGCCATGGTTGCCAACGCCCGCGAAGTCACCTTCACCACCCAACTGAAAAGTTATGGCGGTGATGGCGCTTATGTGGCCTTATACCTCACCGATGAAGCCGGTCAATATCAAAAAACCTTATGGATTGCCGGAGAAAAATCTAAATATTACAAGCACTTAAGCGGCTGGGCGCGTGGTAGTGGCTTGCGCAGCAGTGAATATGATGCCCTCACCGGTGCCAGTGTGGCAGCCGGTAAAACCATGACAGTTACCCTCGATTTAGAAGACTCCTTTATTGATTCTGGCTATCAAGTGAGGGTGGATACAGCGGTGGAAGATATGCGGGATAATCGCAATGATGTGGTGGTGTCATTAACCACGGAAGGTGTCGGCCAAACCACTGCCGGCCGTGGCTACGTGCAAAGTTTCAGCTATTCATTTTAATCTACCATTATTAACCCGGCAGTCCAATACATTGTATTCAGGACTGCCGGATTACTATAAGGAAAAGACGCCATGATACGTAAACTCCACTCCATATTGGGCTTATCGGCGTTGCTGCTGGTGGTGGTACTGGCCATCACCGGCGTCATTTTATCGATTAATCCAACCATTGAGCGCAGCCAAGCCAGCGTTATGGGAACTTCAGCCATCACTGTGGCGGAATTAACCGGCAAGCTGGCGAGCCGATACCCACAAATTGAGCAGCTACAACGTACCCCATCCGGCACTCTGATTGTTTTTTATACGGACAATAATCAGGCCGGTGCCGATCGCATCGACCCATTCACCGCCAATACAATTGGCCCTTATACCATCACACCCTTTAAAACCTGGCTGAAAAACCTGCACCGATCCTATCTACTCGACACCCCGGGACGTATTGCGGTCGCTTTAGGCGCCTTTGTGATGCTGCTGTTAAGCATTTCCGGCACCCTGATGCTAGTGAACAGAGCCGGTGGCTGGCGTTATTTGTTCCGCCCCATTCAGGGTTCAACACTATCACAGCGACTACACAGTCAGGTCGGTCGTCTGGCACTTATCGGCCTGCTGTTATCGGCCATCACCGGTCTTTATATGTCTCTGGAAACCTTTGAGTTTATTCCTGATCATCAAACTGCGGAGCCGGCTTTTCCTGATCAAGTGGACGGTGGAGAGCCGGCAGCCATTGCTTCCTTGGCTGCGCTTAAAGCCATTCCGGTCTCTGAACTTCGAGAACTGGTGTACCCCTACCCGCATGACGCTTATGATGTCTATTCAATCAGAACCAGGCAAGGCATGGGTTTTATTGACCAATCAACCGGTCAATTATTGGCTTTTGAGCCCTATAACAGCCGACAAAAAATCTATGAATTCATCTATATGTTACACACCGGTGAAGGACTGTGGTGGCTGGCCTTAATACTGGGCTTAAGTGCCCTCACGGTGCCATTAATGACATGGACCGGCATCCAGGTGTGGTGGCGACGCAGACGTGCCATTCCACGAATCAGCAACAACAGCAAATCCTT
>CAZWVE010000316.1:0-2240 GCA_964636925.1 uncultured Marinicella sp. | reverse complement strand
CACCAACACAACTGTTTCTCAGTTGACCATGCTCGGTTTGGAGGTGGATGACGTGTTACCGGCTGCCGGCGAATTCAGTGGCGTTGTAGTGGCTGAAATAACCGATTGTCAAGCGCATCCTAATGCCGATAAATTACAGATTTGTGCTGTTAATGACGGCCACAATACATTACAAATTGTCTGCGGTGCACCCAATGCCCGCACCGGCATTAAAGTGCCACTAGCGCAGGTTGGTGCGGTCTTACCGGGAAATTTTAAAATAAAAAAATCTAAACTGCGTGGTGAAGAATCCGCCGGTATGCTATGTTCAGAAGTTGAATTGGGCTTGAGCGAAGAGGGCAGTGGCTTGATGGAGTTGCCGGACGATGCGCCGGTGGGTGAATCCATTCGCGATTATCTGAAACTCAAAGACAGCATCATTGATATCGATTTAACGCCCAATCGCGCTGATTGCTTTTGTGTCCATGGTGTTGCCCGAGAGCTCGCTACGGTCAATAATCTCGCTATTAGCGCACCATCCATTGAGCCCGTTAAAACAACGATTAGCGATACGGTTTCTGTGACCGTAAATGCGCCCAAAGCCTGTCCTCGATATAGCGGTCGGATAATGACGGGTATTAATAACCGGGCACAATCACCGCTGTGGCTAAAAGAATATTTACGAAAATCAGGACTTCGCTCTATTCATCCGGTGGTCGATGTGACCAATTATGTCATGCTTGAACTGGGACAACCCATGCATGCGTTTGATCGAGATAAAATAGATGGCGGTATTGTCGTGCGCATGGCACATGACAATGAATCCCTCACTTTGCTTGATGACAGTGAAGCCACCCTGGATGATTCGTTTTTGCTGATAGCAGATGATAAAAAAGCATTGGCTGTGGCCGGTGTTATGGGAGGTTTGGACAGTGGCGTGCAACCACAAACCAACAATATTATTCTTGAATCTGCCTATTTCGATCCGGCCCATATTATGGGTAAATCGCGTCGTTTAGGCACCCATACGGATTCAAGTTTACGTTTTGAGCGCGGTGTCGACTGGCAGTTGCAGGAGAAAGCCATGGAACGGGCCACTGGCTTAATTCAATCCATCTGCGGCGGTCAGGCAGGACCAATTAACACGGTAACCAGTCAAGCCGATTTACCGCAACAGCAAACCATCCATCTCAGTGCAGAACACCTGAAAAGAGTACTGGGATTTGAAGTGCCTTTTGAACATGTCACCGAGATTTTTCAACACCTTGGTTTTCAGGTTGATAACAAAAAAACAGGTTGGACTGTGGTGACGCCCAGTTGGCGATTCGACTTGAGCATTGCCGAGGATTTAATTGAAGAAGTGGTCAGGGTTGTTGGTTATGATCAAATGCCCGCCGACTTTATGCACAGTGATGATGTTATATATCGGCAGCCGGAACAACAAGCGTTACCCTTTGGCATCAAAAAACAATTGGTGGACATGGGCTTTCAGGAAGTCATTAATTATGCCTTTGTGGCAGAAAAACAATTAAGTTTATGTCATTTGGCAGAAACTTCCTATGCTTTGGCCAACCCCTTAACGAAAGACATGGCCGTCATGCGAACGCATTTATTGCCGGGTCTTTTGGCCAATATCCAGGCCAATCGTGCCCACGGCGAACTTGATTTGGCTTTATTTGAGATGGGAAAGGTTTTTAACCATATCGAAGGACAATCTTTACAACAAGAAGACGTCATTATGTTGGCCCGATGTGGCCAGGTGCAACCCGAGCAGTGGGGTAGTGAAGGTCGTGCCGTGGATTTTTATGACTTAAAAGGCCAGGTAGACACATTACTCAAGTCGGTTCCCGGTGAAGTGACTTATCAAAAAAGTACACAGCCTTTTTTACATCCCGGACGTCAAGCCCATATAACGATTGATGATTCTTATGTCGGACATATCGGACAAGTTCACCCAAGTATCACCCAATCCTTAAAAATTAAAACCCCTGTCTATATGGCACAATTAAACTGGCAAGCCATTGAACAACGGGTATTACCACAATGGCAAGCCATCTCAAAATTTCCCGGCACCAGACGTGATTTATCTATACAGTTACCGGAGGATGTGTCCTGGCAAACTGTGAAACAGGGTATAGAAAACACCATTAATCAAGAAAGTGATGTTTTGCGACAATTAGTGCTATTTGATGTCTATAAAGGTGAACATATTGAAAAAGGATACAAAAGTTTCGCCATCGCGCTGATATTTCAGGCAAAAA
>CAZWVE010000315.1:0-2241 GCA_964636925.1 uncultured Marinicella sp. | reverse complement strand
TTTTGCTCGTTATCGAACCATTGTAACCACGGCTTTTTCATGAATAAGGATTGTTTAAAAACCCTTATTTTATGATTGTCCGGTGAAAACTATGTGAAGCCGCCATCTGAAGTCATTCAGGCATGCTTTCACAAGGACTTGACACCGCCTTACATACAATGCACTATTTTATAACTGAGTGATTCTTGTGATTAAAGTCATCATCATATTGGCACTGATTAGCCTGGTGCTCTATGCCTGTACCCGAACTCCGAACCATAAACCCGATGCCAGTTATGAGGCTTATTTCGATGCCTTATCTCAACAGACTGCCACCCACCAGGCTGATGCAAAAAAGCAGATGCAGCAGATTTTTGCCGACATGTCAGAAGGCGCCACGCCTGAAAATATCCGTGCAGTGTATGCCGAAGAACTGTATTTTAATGACACCTTCAAAATTATTACCGACATCGATGAACTGGTAGATTATTTAAGCAAAACAGCGGCAAGCGCCGACTCCCGTGTTGAAATACTTGAGGTTATCAAAAGCGAACAGGATTATTATGTTCGTTGGCGCATGCACATGGCATTTTCGACCATGGGTCAAGACATCGAGACCAATTCAGTTGGTATCAGCCAGTTAAGATTCAATGAACACGGTAAAATCACTTTTCAGCACGACTTTTGGAACTCCAGCGAAGCCTTTTTTGAGCACTTACCCATTATTGGCCGCTTTATTATTAAAATTAAACAACGATTATAATGTCGATGAACCGAAAATCACTTGTGCGCCTTTTCTCATGCCTTATGTGTCTGGCTGCGCAGGCCGGAGAGCCTGTTAATCAAGAACATACATTAACGGCCTATAAGCAACAATGGCAACAATGCGGCCATCATCTGGTACGTAAAGGTATCTTCTTCAAGGTAGCCGATGTGGATTGGTTCACAGACAACTGCCGTGACAATCAAAACATTTTATCCGCTTCACCGGTACTGTTGCGTTTCACTTATTTCAGGACCATAAAACGGGATTTTTTTATTGACAGTGCCACTGAATACTTTTTACACAATCTCAGTAAGCCGTCAACCCAACAAGTCAAAGACATCATTCACAACTTTAACCAAGCTTATCAAGATGTCGCCGATGGAGACAGTTATGATCTATTGATAGATCACCAAGGTAGTCTAAAACTATATAAAAACAAAAAACTAATACAACGCAGCGAACAGCCTTTAATCCTCCGCAATTACTTGAAAATATGGTTTGGTAAAATACCGGTAATTCCGGAGTTAAAAGAAGCATTTGAACCATCATTGTAGTTAATTATTTATATAAAAACGCTCAGTTTAAAGGTGGTTCTGCAACCCCAATTCGTTGGGATAGGGGTTGAGGTATTTTTGATCCAATAGATAATCAACTTGATGGACTTCAGCATAATGGCGCATCATGGTGAGTGGTGTCATCAGGAAGACTTTTTGCTGTTGATATTGTTCTATGGTTTTAATGATGGAGGCTTTGGCCTCAGTGCTTAGGCTATTTTTAAAAAATCCCAATAAGTGGTAAAGCACATTAACATGGCTTTTTATTTTGGCGGGTTTGGCCAGACATTGCATAAATAATTCAAAATAGTTATCTCGTACTGGCTGCCCGTCACCGGCTTGTGCCACAAGACGACCTAATTCACGGTACATAACTTCTGAGTGGGCTTGCAATAAAAATTTATGCTGTCGGTGGAAATCCACCAACGCGCCCGGTGATGAATCGGACAAGACTTCACGGCGCCATTTGTCAGTGGCAAACACCCGAATAATAAAATTCTCCCGTAAACGCATATCATTCAGCCGGCCGGCTTCTTCTTTGGGTAGGAGTGGCATGGCGTCATCAATGGCTTTGGCGTATATACCGGTTTGTGGTTCATTATGGGGCATTCCGTTGGGTAAATAAGCTTTCACCCGGAACAGGCCGCAACTGGGGGATTTTTGCATAAAGATATAGCCGCAGACATCTTTTAAGTCAGGCAAGCGTTTTTCGGCCAGATCGGCTAATTGTTCGGTGTAATCGTGTTTATGGTCATTGACGTTTTTGGCTTTAACACCATCATCATCCATCACCAGACGAATGGGTTCGCGTGGTACACCAAGACCAATCTCGACTTCCGGACAAATCGGCACATACTCAAACCATTTCGACAGTACCTGGGTACAAAAAGGGGCGTGTTTATGACCGCCGTTGTATCGCACTTCCTGTCCTAACAGACAGGC
>CAZWVE010000314.1:0-2244 GCA_964636925.1 uncultured Marinicella sp. | reverse complement strand
GTCACGTTTATTGATGTAGCCGGATAAAAAACATCGTCCGGAATAAGCCATGCACAGGGCGCCATGAACAAATACCTCCAGTTCCATATCTGGCACCTTACAGCGGATTTCTTCAATTTCATCGAGTGATAATTCACGCGATAGAATCACCCGTTCAATGCCTTGCTGTTGCCAGAATTTAACCGTGGCCCAGTTCACCGCATTGGCTTGTACCGATAAATGAATCGGCATATCAGGAAAATGTGTTCGTACCAGCATGATTAATCCCGGATCTGACATAATCAGTGCATCGGGTTGCATGGCAATAACCGGTTCAATATCACGCAAATAGGTTTTTAATTTACTGTTGTGTGGCGCAATGTTGCTGACCACATAAAATTGTTTACCCGCAGCATGGGCTTCATTGATGCCAATACGTAAATTAGGCAGGTCAAATTCATTATTACGTACCCGCAAACTATAACGGGGTTGACCGGCATAAACAGCATCTGCGCCGTAAGCAAATGCATAGCGCATATTTTTAAGGCTGCCGGCGGGTGACAGTAATTCAGGTTGGTTCATACAATACATTTAACAAAAAATCGATAACTGGGCCAATTTTACAGTTTGGCCACACTTTACTACTTGACACATATCAAGAACTGAAAGCCTGGCAAGCGCTTCGTGTCAAAACAGCGCGTTAAAATTGAGACTGTTTGTTATAATAGTTAGGGATTATGAAAGCACGCACCATCAAAGAAACACTCCATAACTGGTTGGCATTGGCTGATGTGCGCATTGGCGGTGATCGACCCTGGGATATTCAGGTTCATAATGAGCGCTTTTATACCCGGGTTTTGGCACAGGGTTCTTTGGGTTTGGGCGAATCGTATATGGAATCGTGGTGGGATTGTGCGCATTTAGATCAGTTTTTTGAACGTGTGTTACGCGCCAATTTGGATGAAAAGGTCAGCGGACTGCGTACTATATGGTTAATAATCAAATCGAAGATCATTAATTTGCAAAAGCCTTCCCGGGCATTTGAGATTGGCCGGACACATTATGATCTCGGTAATGACCTGTTTAAGATGATGCTGGATAAACGTATGATTTACAGTTGCGGTTATTGGCGTGAAGCAGACAACTTAGACCAGGCTCAAGAACATAAACTGGATTTGATTTGCCGAAAACTGGGCTTACAACCCGGCATGCGGGTTTTGGATATTGGTTGCGGCTGGGGTGGTGCAGCGCGATTTGCAGCTGAGCGTTATGGTGTGGAGGTGGTGGGTCTGACTGTTTCCAGGGAACAACAAAAATTAGCACAACAAACCTGTCATGACTTAGCCGTTGAAATCCGTTTACAAGATTATCGTAATCTGAATGAAAAATTTGATCGCATCTTTTCAGTGGGGATGTTTGAGCATGTCGGTTATAAAAATTACCATGACTATTTTCAAGTGGTGAGAAGAAACCTGGTTGAAGAGGGTTTGTTTTTACTGCACTGCATCGGGGGCAATCAATCGGTTACCCAAACTGATCCATGGATAGCCAAGTATATTTTTCCCAATTCCATGATACCTTCGGCGCAGCAAATTACCGCGAGTTCTGAAGGCGTGTTGGTACTGGAAGACTGGCATAATTTTGGGGTCGATTACGACACCACCTTAATGGCCTGGTATGAAAACTTCATTAGCCGCTGGGATGTGATTAAACACAATTACAACGAAACCTTTTACCGGCAATGGTGTTACTATTTATTGTCTTGTGCCGGCTCCTTTCGCGCCAGAAACAACCATTTATGGCAATGTGTATTTTCTAAGAACGGCTTAGCCGGTGGTTATCAGTCGTTGCGGTAATCGGTATTGTGTTCGGGTAACAGCACTCATGCATCATCGGTTTTAAAGCCAGCCTTGTAACCATTTTTCCGGGTTTTTAAGGTCTTGCCAATCCACTAAGAATAGGCGTTTACTGTGAATGGACAGTAGCTGACAGTGGTTCACTTGACCACTTTTTTCGATTTCAATTTTAGTTACCAGACAATGCTTTTCTTTGTTAACGGGGTTAACGGCTGTCCACTTGCTGTTGATAAGTTTTTTGGGGTTTATGGTCATTAAATATTTTAAGGGATATCAATGAGGGTGCTGTCATCTTGTATCACAGCACCCATTGTGTTCTTATTGCTTGCTAAAAACTTTTTTGCCGTTAACCCAGGTTTCTAATACTTGAGTGCGCCAGATATCTTTGGGGTCAATGTTGAAAATATCC
>CAZWVE010000313.1:0-2259 GCA_964636925.1 uncultured Marinicella sp. | reverse complement strand
ACATCTTTAGTGGCCAATTGAGAACGGATAAATTGATGAACTTCCTGTGCCTGTTCCGCAGAGGCGGTTAAGCCGGTACCAATTGCCCAAACAGGCTCATACGCCACCAAACATTGTCCGGCATTATCGGCATTCAATAGATCCATGACTGCCTCAAGCTGACCTTTAATCACAGCAAATGTTTCACCATTCTCACGTTGTTGCCGACTTTCACCAACACAGACAACCGCTGTCAGTCCCTGAGCCAGTACCTGTTTAAATTTAGCACGGACTAAATCATCACTTTCAGCGTGATCCTGGCGTCGCTCTGAATGTCCAATTAAAACCAAGCGTGTACCGACGTCTTTTAACATACCCGCACCTACTTCACCGGTGTGAGCACCGGATTCATGGGCACTGACATCCTGGGCTCCGGTAATTAAATAATCAGGCGCTTCGGTATTCAATAAAGGCAGATAGACATAAGGAACACATAAAACCACATCCAATTCATGCAAAGATTCACCCATGGTATCGAAATCAGCAAGCCATCGACGCAGCATGACTTCACTACCATGTAATTTCCAGTTGCCGGCGACCGTTAATTTACGCATCCTCAGCACCTGTGCCTTCACCGCTGTTATCGGCATCTGATTCGGATACTGAGGCATCGTCATCCTCATCATCCATGTTAATGATTTTTGCCAAACCCACCAAAGACTCACCTTCAGATAATCGAATTAAGGTTACGCCCTGGGTGTTACGACTGAGGGTGGAAATACCACTAACCGAAGTACGCACCAGTGTACCACCATTACTTATCAGCATCACCTGATCATCCTCCTGAACCTGACAAGCGCCCACCAATGCGCCATTGCGCTCTGATGTTTTAATGGCTATGACACCCTGGCCACCGCGATGAATGCGTGAAAACTCTTCAAGTGGCGTCTGTTTACCAAAGCCGTTTTCTGTACACGTCAACACCTGACCTTGCTCCGCGACAAACATGGAAACCACGCGTTGGCCGGGTTTAAGATTAATGCCTTTCACACCACGCGCGGTACGACCCATGGAGCGTACGTCACTTTCATGGAATCGGATACATTTTCCGGCACATGAAAACAGTAAGACATCCTGATCACCGTTGGTGATTTCAACGTTCACCAGATAATCATCGTCCAGCAAACCCAAACCAATAATGCCGTTGGCCCGGGGTCGTGAGAAGTTTTCCAGTGATGTTTTTTTCACCACACCTTTGGCGGTGGCAAAAAATACATAGCTTTCAGGATCATATTCACGCACCGGTAAAATAGCGGTAATTTTTTCATCTTTGTCCAAAGGCAACAAATTCACCAGTGGCTTACCACGGGCGGTTCGGGATGCCATCGGCAGTTCATAGACTTTCAGCCAGTACACCTGTCCCTGGTTACTGAAACATAACAAGGTGTCGTGGGTGTTGGCAATCCAGAGTTTTTCCACGAAATCATCATCTTTCATATTGGTGGCAGATTTCCCTTTGCCACCGCGGGCTTGCGCGCGATAGACATCCAACTGCTGCATTTTGGCATAACCGGCATGGGACAGGGTCACCACCACATCTTCTTCAATAATCAGATCGCGCATGGTTAATTCACGCTGACGATTGAGTATTTTCGTACGACGATCATCACCGAACTGTTCTTTGATTTCGTTCAGCTCTTCAACAATTACCTCAAGCAAACGGTCCGGATCAGTGAGTATCTTTAAATATGCCTTGATGGCTGTGATAATCTCTTTAAACTCATCGTTTATTTTATCCTGCTCAAGACCGGTCAAGCGATGCAGTTGTAAATCTAATATCGCCTTGGCCTGAACCGGCGACAATTGGTAACCATCCGCAAAAAAGCCGTAAGCATCGTCCAAATCCTCAGGACGACACAGATCGCCATTATCATCCAACAGCGCTTTGATTAATCCGGCATCCCATTTTTTAGCCAGTAAACGATCTTTCGCCTGAGCCGGATTTTTGGAAGTCTTGATCAGTTCAATCACTTCTTCGATATTGGCCAATGCCACCGACAGGCCTTCTAAGATATGGGCACGATCACGGGCCTTGGCTAATTCATAAATGGTGCGCCTGACCACCACCTCGCGGCGGTGTTTAACAAACTCATTGAGCACTTCCATTAATGTCAGGGTTCTCGGCTGGCCATTAACCAGAGCCACCATATTAATACCGAAAACAGTTTGTAATTGTGTCAGCTTGAATAATTGGTTGAGAATGACCTCACCCACTTCTCC
>CAZWVE010000312.1:0-2265 GCA_964636925.1 uncultured Marinicella sp. | reverse complement strand
AAGCGCACATTTTGACACAATAAAACGGTTAGCAGGGACTGGTGTTATGACTGGCAAATGGATAAAATTATATAAAAAGTTATACCTCTTGTTTTCATTTGCCATATAGCCATATTAACATAAGCACGTTACTCGTATAATTATACGTTTATTTCCTGGAACAACACATGCTAAAAAAGCCACTCTTCTTCATTATCATTGCCATATTAGCTGCTTGCGGTGGCCCAACACACATTAAAAAGCCCAATGACGATTTAGCCACACTGCTTGAAGTGGTTAAATTAGACGCTGTCAAGCAGCAAATAATTATACGGCTGACCCACCGTCAAGCTAAAGTTCGGGATGCTTCAACCCTACACTGTCAATTACAAATCAATGATGACAAACCAGTCCCCTTAGCCGTTTTACAAACGCCGGAACTGACTGCTTATGCCCGGGAAATTCTGGCTTGGTCCATCCCGAATTCATTGGATATTCCCCGGCAAGCCAGAATTAATTATGTTTTTGATTGTCTGTTAAGCTCCGCTAATAGCCGCGATGAACGCTTTAAAAGCCGAGGAATTCTGTACCGATTAGGTAATCAAGAACCACCTGTCTACCGCTAAGGCAAATCAAAACATGACTAATGACCTACTTGCTTTAAAGATGGTGTTATAGTACACTACAACACTATTAGACATAAACGGTGATATTATGACTGCCATCAAACAAAACTTGTTAGCCACTTCTCTGTTATTAACAGCTTTGTCTTTGAGCCTGCTCATCGGCTATTGGCTGAATCAATCGAATGATCAGCCTTCGCACACGGACATGAATGTAACAACAGTTAAATTGCAAAAATTCAATAAATTAAACCACAGTTTAATATTACTGTTACCGGCCATCAGGTAACAGCATGGCTTATCATTGGAACGACAGTCAAGCAATTTATTTGCAGCTGGCTGATCAAATCAAAGACATGATTTTAAATGGCGATGTCGCCAGCGGTGAAGCGTTGCCCTCCGTACGTCAGTTGGCGGTTGATTATCAAGTTAACCCCATCACCGTATCAAAATCTTATCAAATATTGGTGGATGAAGATTTGGTGACAAAAAAACGTGGTTTGGGTATGTTTGTCAGCGATCATGCCAAAAAGATACTGCAACAGCAACAACGCCAAGACTTTATCACTCATCAATGGCCACAAGTTCTGCAAAAAATTGAACAACTGGATATTGATATCGACACCCTTATTAAATCCTTAGAAAAAACCGGGAGAAACACATGAGTGCTTTACTCAAAGCCCATAACTTAACTAAAAATTATGGCAAATTCCAAGCCCTGAAAGACATCACGATTGAGATTGATCGTGGTAAAGTGGTGGGGCTGATTGGCCCCAACGGTGCCGGTAAAACAACGTTTTTAAAAGCGGTGTTGGGTCTGGCGCCCTGTGCCGGAGATTTGTCCGTATTGGGTATTGATCCCTTTAAAAAGCGTTCAGAATTGATGAAAGACATCTGTTTTATCGCCGATGTGGCAGTGCTGCCAAAATGGATTAACGTAACCCAGCTACTCGATTATACCGAACAGGTTCACCCTAATTTTAATCGTGCCAAAGCCGAGCAGTTAATTGCCAAAACCAAAGTCACCAAAAAGCATAAAGTCAAAGAGTTGTCGAAAGGCATGGTGGCACAGCTTCATTTGGCCATTGTCATGGCCATCGATGCACAACTTTTGGTTTTAGACGAACCCACTTTAGGCCTTGATATTTTGTTTCGCAAAGAGTTTTATGACAATTTAATCAATGATTATTTTAACAACGAACGTACCATTATTATCACCACCCACCAGGTGGAAGAAATTGAACACATTCTCACCGATGTGGTGTTTATCAAAGATGGTGAAATTGTTCTCAACAGTGATATGGAAAGCCTGACGCGGGACTTTTTTGAGGTAATGGTGAGTCAGGACAATTATGAACAAGCCATGGCGCTAAAGCCTCTGACAGTCAAGAAGGTGTTTGGGCGTCATATTATGTTATTTAAAGCCGCCTCCCGGGAACAGGTGGCCGCATTGGGGGACGTACAAAGACCTTCTGTTTCTGATTTATTTGTCGCCATTATGAAGGAGGACTGAACATGAAAACTTTTTTAGCCTTATTAAAATTGGAATTTTGGGAACACAAGGGATCCTTTCTAAAAACACCGATTATTATCGGCATCGTACTGGTAGTCATGGCGATGTTAAGCTATTTTACCACTGATCGTTTTGTGCTTGATGTCAGCG
>CAZWVE010000311.1:0-2267 GCA_964636925.1 uncultured Marinicella sp. | reverse complement strand
GCTGTCAGACGCCTGGAAGGCAAAGGTACCATCTAAAAACGGACCGGCGGTTGAGAATGTTGAGGTGGTGCGATCGTAATCTTTTTTATCTTTAGAATAACGCACACCGGCTGTTAATCCCCAACGGTCAGATAAAGTCCAGTTACCTTGCGCAAATAAGGCATAAGAGGTGGTTTCTAAATCATCATCAATGGTACGTAAGAAATCCAAAGGGACGCCACCGAACTGTAAAAAGTCATCGGCAAAGGCTTTTTGGTGTGAGGGCACATCTTCTTTCATATAATACAGCCCCATCACTGCATTAAAGCCGGAATTATTATCATAGAGGAATTGAAATTCCTGACTGGTTTGGTTTTGGTCGACGCCGACGAATACATCACCCAGCTCCAGAACCGTGGCATCAATATCAATAAATGAATCCGATTGTAAATCACGGTAAGCGGTGATTGACTTAAAGGTCCAGGCTTCATTAATCATATAATCCAGATGAAAACTCACGCCATAATGGGTTAATTCCTGATTTTCATCATTGGTAAACGATGATCGGCCGGTAAAGTCATATTCCCCGCTCTCCGGTAAATGCAATAAAATCGGATTGGTCGGATCAGCCAGATCCACCGCAACCAATGGTGCCTCTGCACGACCCAAACTTAAGGCGTTTTCCTGGTCTGTGTAGTCAAATGACAAGGTCCAGTTAAGCTGTGAGGTTGGATTGGAGTCAATAATCACCCGCGCGGCGGTGTTATCGCGGTCATTGTAATGTTGACCGGTTAGCGGATCAGTCACATAGCCATTATCCAAGCTATAAACCGTGGCAAAACTCATGTTGGTGTTTTCGCTGACAGCACCGGTTAAATAGGCACTGCCTGAGGTTTTACTGTAATCACCAAAAAGGAATTCAAACTCACCACCGAATTCTTCTGAAGGCTTTCGCGTGACGACGTTAACGGCTCCACCAATTGTGTTTTTACCATACAGAGTACCCTGAGGCCCCCGCAACACTTCAACACGATCAACGTCATACAAACTCATTAAAGCGCCTTGAATACGTGACATATAGACCCCGTCAACATAAACACCGACACCCGGATCAAAAGTTTGTAAGGCATCCGGTTGGCCAACACCACGAATATAGATATTGGCACTGGAGGCCGAACCACGACCTAAAACCAAATTCATATTCGGAACCGCACCGGCCAAACCATCTAAATTCTCAGCTTGCGCATCTTGCAAGTCTTCGCGACTAAAATTAGTGACCGCCACCGGTACATCCTGAGCAGATTCTTCCGTTCTTCGTGCCGTTACCTTGACATCGTCCAACGCCAAAGTGTCGGATTGTTCTTGTTCATTTGATTCAGTATCAGATTGAGCCAATGCCACACTGCTGATACCAATACCCAAAACCGATGCCATTAAAATTTGGCTCACGGCTTTGCTTAATTTTGACTGTTTCATAATGGTGTCCCCATAAAAAAAAGATTGTCCATTCGCTATGGTACAACAAATATTTAACTTTATTCAACATGTGTTTAATTAATCGCTCACTTCTTGTGCCCTTTACCGTGCTAAAATGCCTTTTTTTGCATATTGTGCCCAATAAAACCGGATATGGCCAAACAACTTTCCACCAAAGAACGTATTTTAAATGCTGCCGAAAAACTGTTCGCTATCCGCGGATTTTACGGTGTCTCAATTCGCCAGATCACCACAGAGGCTGATGTTGACCCGGCCCTGGCCAGCTATCATTTTGGCAAGAAAAAAGATATTTTTAATGCTGTCATGTTGCGACGTGCTGAAGTATTAAACCGTGAACGCATTGCCATGCTGGATGACTGTATCAGACGCGCCAAACCCAACCCGGCACCCTTACATGAAATTATTGATGCCTTTACCCATGCCTTGTTAAACCGCGCCACCCAGGGTGGTCAGGGCTGGAAAAATTACTTTGCCATCATTGCGCAGATAAATAACCACCCGGAACTGGGTGGCATTATCATGACCCAGTATTTCGACCCGTTGGCGAAAAAGTTTATTGCCGCCATTCAAGACACCTTACCCGACAGCCAACCACAAGATTTATACTGGTGTTATCATTTTTTATCCGGCGCACTCACATTAACTTTTTCCGGCACGGAACGTATCAATAACTTATCCGAAGGCTTATGCCCACCGTCTGATTTATATGCCGTGCATGATCGTTTGGTGCCCTTTATTACTGCCGGCTTTAAAGTTTTCGCCAATGGCTCTAAAATAAACAACCTCAACAA
>CAZWVE010000310.1:0-2275 GCA_964636925.1 uncultured Marinicella sp. | reverse complement strand
AATACAATCATCAGCCCCACAATACATTTTATTTTAATCATTTTTACCTCCTTAAAACCACCTGCTTTTTTTAAACCAAATTAACAAGCCCCCTGTCAGTATCACACTAAATATCACCACGAAAGAGAATGCCCAGGGGTTTTGCATGCCCGGCATGCCTGCCAGATTCATACCAAATAAGCCTGATAAAAAAGTTAGAGGTAAAAATATCGCTGATATAATCGACAATACATAAAGCCGACTATTCTGCTCATGGCTGATATTGGCCATAAAGTGCTCTTGTACCATCAAAGCCCGATCCCGCAGAAGATCTAAATTTTCAATCAGTTGAATAAACTTATCCAAATGCATATAAGCCTGCTCATAAAAACCGGGACTTAATCGTGCTGATTTAATCCGATACAGTTGATCAATGGCTTCTCGCTGCGGTAACAAGTAACGCCGGATATGGGCAATTTGACGTCGCATCTCATTAATCTGCGGGTTAAACTCTGACAGAGAACTATCATCCATCTGATCTTCTGCCTGATCTATTTTTTCATCCATTTTATCGACAAAGTCATCGGTTGAATAAGCCAGTCGATCTAACAACATTAACAACAACTCTTCGCCGTTTTTAGGTCCAAGCTGCTGCAACAACTGAGATTTAATGTGATTGATGGACTGGCTACCGGCATCACTGCTGGTGATAATGAGACCATCACCCAGCCACAGCCGAATCGACACCATGTCTTCAGGCTGCTCATCTTCATTGTGGTTAATGCCGCGCAAACAAATTAACACCTCCTGGTCATTAACTGAGGTCCGTGGTCTGGTTTCATGATTTAATAAGATAACCTTCGCTTGTTCAGATAATTCATTGCGCTGCTTAATCCAGTTGCTGGCTTTTTTATCGGTGTACTTAAGATGATACCATTGCCACGGCGCGGCCACAGTGCTGCCCTGGGCAATCACTTCAGTCCCGCCACCAAGACCATCTAAGGTAAAATGGGTTATTTTGGATTCATTCATTGTCGTGATCCTGTAAACGTGCCAATTGACCGGGATCTGTAAAGTTCACATGCACATCACGTTGCGGGAACGCAATAACTATACCCTGCTCGCGAAATGCCTGCTCAATCAGAAACCGAACATCACTGCGAATTAAACGCATCTCGCGACCGGCTTGGATCGATACCCAGAAGAACACATCGAAAATTAAGGCACTATCACCAAAATCCTCAAACACAATCACCGGACCGGGTTCTTCTTGTGACAACTCATAACTCTGTACCACTTGTTCCAGTTGGCTTTTTACTAAACCAATATCCGAACCATAAGCCACACCCACACGAACTGAGGTCCGAATAAACGGATCATGCAGTGTCCAGTTGACTAAGCGTGACTCCAATACCTGACTATTAGGCACCACAATATCCGCGCCATCGTTGCGCTTAATCAATGTTGAGCGATTGCCGATACTGATGATACGCCCGATTAAACCATCCATTTCAACAATATCGCCAATCCGGATTGGTCGCTCCGACATTAAAATCCAACCGCTTAAGAAATTCTCAATAATGGTCTTGGCACCAAAACCAAAGCCAATCGCCACCGCACCGGAAATAAAGGCAAAAGTCGCCAACGGAATCCCCAAATAGGTCAGCACCGTCAACAACACCAGTACAATCATGGCGTAAAACAAAATTCGCTGAATAATGGCCCGACTATCCTGACTAATACGCGCCGAACTCAATAGTTTCTTAACCACCAAAAAAGCCAATAAACGACTTAAAAACCAGGCCACAATCAAAAAACCCAGCGCATACAAAATCTGCAACCAGGTAATCACATGGCTATCACTCATCGTAAATGCCGTCTTATTCAGAAAATCAATCATAGATAAAGTATAGTGCAAAAAACCAAACAGCCAAAATTTATTTTTGACGCTTCAGAGATATAAAGCCTTTACACTTGAACAAACATTACTTAAATCCAAGCACTTCAAAAATAAGCGGCAGTGCAGGAATAAAAATCCGCCAAGACTTTAATGTTAAATCGTTTATTTATCATGGGTCTCAGGGTAGGTGCCCGAAGACGTTGCGTTGCTTGATCTGTAGCTGAGGGGAAAGTGGGTGAGTGAAGACGCCACAGGCAGATATTGTTGTACTTTATGACATCCATGTCAACAACCCCTCAAGTGGCTACACATGGTAAAACGGCTGTCCTGCCGTTGCCTGCTGTTGGTGATTAGATAATTTATGCATTGCTGGCGTCCTTAGAGTAATTTCTCTTC
>CAZWVE010000309.1:0-2282 GCA_964636925.1 uncultured Marinicella sp. | reverse complement strand
TGATTATAAAAGACCACAGATAAAATAACAGCTTTTTAACATTCTTAGTGAAAAAACATGTCTTATCAGGGCTGTTTTCACATACAAAAATAAGCAGGGATTGGGTTAAATGTGTTCATAAAACAAACGCTCAATAAAAAATCTAATTAACCGCCTTGGTCTTCCAGCGCTTGACGGCGTTTCTCATCGGCTTCATGAATTAATTTTTCCGGGTCTTTGGCTTTTTGAATTATCTTCTCCTGGTCGCTGAGCATATGTTCTTTATTATCGGATTTGGCGTTGTTCGTTTCTGAATCTGAAGGTGTTTCACCACAGGAGTAAAGCCACGTAATTAAAACTAATATGACAATTAATTGGCGCATTTTCTCTGTCCTCAAAAGTGGCGTATAAAGAATTTAGCTTTCATTATAAGTCATAATACCAGCGTTCAAATCGCGGTTTACTAAAACCCTGCATATGCTTTCTATTGGCCACCTGTAAGGGTACACCGGTTCCACCTAATTGCTCGTGGCGCTGTTTTGCCTTAAGGTTTTTTTCAATATCGTATTCAGCGTAGCGTATTTTATTATCTTGAAAATAAGCGCGGGCTTTTTTGCAATAGCCACACCAGCTCGCCGAATACATTGTGATCTTTTGTTTCTTCTTATAGGGCTTGTTCATTTCCTTAAAATCAACTGAATGGTCATTTTCAGAGATATTCTGATAACTTAAATCTGGGGTGTGCGATTTGATTTTAATCTCTTCACTGCTTTGATTGTCAGGTTTTTTATCGCTGTAATGTATATTGCCCTGGGCATCCACCCACTTAAAGATTTCAGCATGGGCCCATGTAGCCAAAAATAAGGCAGTGAAACAAATGATGATAAAACGAAGTAATTGATTCAATGTCAGGGGTGGTGCTGAAAATAAAAATTATAACGTAACAAAGTGGCTTGTGAGATGAAAACAATAAAATAAAATTCAGTTCAAGAATTCAAAAACCGTCGAAATATAATAATGAAGGATTAGGCTTCTGTTTTATTAACAACTTAAAAATCAAGATTGCCTAAATGCACCACGAATAGTTTTAAATATTTTATTAATTATGAAGCAGTTGTCAGCGATGTAAAAAATAATTGACACGAAAGAAATGTCATGCATAATAGACACCATGTCAAAAATATTACACATGAAAAAATAATGAAAAACATGACGAATCAAGAAAAAAGCTTATGGCTGGTCTTAATGGCCTCGATTGTCATTTATGGTCTGTATTATTTAAATGTATTACCGCCTGTTGATGGCAACATGAAATCTGCACATATTTGGCAATATGCGCAATACATGGGTGCATTTGTTGTCATCGTAATAATTGGTGAGGTTTATTTGGCGTTAAAAAATAAGCAGGAACCTGTAGATGAACGCGCAAGACTCATCGGTTTAAAAGCGGATTCAGTCAGTATGTATATCTTGTATAGTGGTGTTTTATTGGCCATTATGGTGGCTTTATGGAAGCCCGGTAACTTTTGGTTCATCCATACCATTAACTTTGTTGCGGTGCTGACAGAAATTATCAATCAGATTCAGCAATTACGCGCTTTTAGGAAGGGCTTCTGATGGGTCAGATTAATCACATCACCAATAACATCCGAACCCTGCGCTTTCAGCATGATGAAATGACACAGCAACAACTGGCCGATTTGGTGGGCGTCACCCGCCAAACCATCAACGCCATCGAACACAACAAATACTCACCCTCCTTGGAAGTGGCTTTTAAAATTGCCAAGGTATTTAAACAAGACCTGACTGAGGTTTTTCAGTATGAAGCCTGAATTTAATTTCTAAGTACAGCGATTTAGTAGTTGTACAAAGTAATACTATGCGAAGATTTTTATTATAGATAGACACAGCTGTGGCCATTTAGATTATAAAATAAAAAATGCGACGTCCTCGTGCCACGACACGGGGACCCATTTTTAATACCTGCAGGAAAAATAATTTTTGCATAACACTAAACTTAATTAGTAAAAGTTTCGCTTTTGTATGCTTCGCATACTCGCCTACAGGATGTAGGTGTATCGCGCTAAATTGGACTTGGTAGCGATTGGGTATCCGGGTCAGGCGCGAGGACGTCGCTTCCACCATTAATGCGATAGCACAAGTTTTATCGACTAAACCGTCTTCAGAATAAATATTTATCCAGCACCCTTTATGAACATCAAGTATCTGAATTGATGATTAGCAAGGGTTTGTAATGAAGTATTGTAAGATTTTTATTGGGTGCTGGGAAATAATTAACCCCG
>CAZWVE010000308.1:0-2286 GCA_964636925.1 uncultured Marinicella sp. | reverse complement strand
TCAGGGTCAAAAATGCTCTGCAGCCTCGCGCGCTTACTTACCCGAATCACTCTGGCCAGACATCAAAGAACAACTGATCAAAGACGTTAAATCTTTTAATATGGGCAGCACCCGTGATTTTGGTAACTTTATCAATGCCGTTATCGATGAGCCGTCATTCGACAAAATTAAATCCTATATTGATCACGCCAAACAAGCTGATAATGCAGACATTATTATTGGCGGTGGTTGTGATAAAAGCACCGGTTATTTTATCGAACCGACCGTGATTGTCACCACCGATCCCGGTTTTAAAACCATGGAAGAAGAAATTTTCGGCCCTGTATTGACCGTCTATGTCTATCAGGATAAAGATTTCGAGGAAACCCTGACCTTATGTGATGAAGGCTCCATGTACGCCCTGACAGGCGGTATCTTTGCCCAGGATCGCTATGTGATCAATCACATGGCCGATCGTCTGCGTCACGCCGCCGGCAACTTCTATATTAACGACAAACCCACCGGCGCTGTGGTTGGACAACAACCCTTCGGTGGCGGCCGTGCTTCCGGAACCAATGATAAAGCCGGCAGTGCCTTAAATCTCTACCGCTGGTTATCACCAAGAACCATTAAAGAAACCTTCGTGCCGCCCACTGATTACCGTTATCCGTTCTTGGGCTAAGGACAATTTGGAATAGCAGACTAAAAGGCGACTTAATGGTCGCCTTTTAAACTCTCTGTACGATGCCTATAGACCCTTTTAACCCTCAATTTACATATTTAAAATAAAAATAAATCTCATGAAAAAACAATTCATTATTATGCTGTGTTTGATGGTGTTTTCAGCCTCCATATTTGCCCAGACGGCATCATTGGAACAAGTCCCAGGTACCGGTATTTTTATAAAGCCACCGAAAGGGTTTACCGAATCAAAACGATTTAGCGGTTTTGAACAAGTAGCCACAAAATCATCTTTGATAGTTATGCCGTTAAAGGATGTTTCATTGGATGATGTGGGCCAACAGATGTTTTCTAAAGAGCAACTACAAAAACAAAACATGACCATGCTTGGTCGTGAAGATATGCTTATCAATGGTCAAATGATTGGTTTGGTTTTCTTGCAACAAAATACCACCGCCGGTGTGGTGGAGAAAATCGTTCGTCTAATCGAGGGTGACCATGAATTAGTGATTTTAAATGGCATCTATCTAAAAAACCAAAAAGGCCAAGTTTATGATGCGCTGCGAGATGCGATTATTAGTGCTGAATGGCGTGATATGCCGGCGCCCGAAGATTTTGATCTGGTTGATTTTGAGTTTAATGTAACACCGGGCTGGGAAATCCGTGAACCCGGTAATTTAGGGAAAATGATAAAACTGTCACTCACGGGTGCACCTCAGCACAGTACGCCCGCTGATTGGCCAGTTATCATTGTGGCACCTTCTTTAGACAGCACAGAAATCAGCTCTCTGCGATCAAAAAATATTGAGCTACTCAAATCTGTCAAGTATTATGACTTTGACTCGATTAAGTCGGAGCAATCGCGTGAAATAAATGGTTTAAAAGCGTATTTAATCAAGAGTAAAGGCACCGATAGCGAAACATCAGAACCCTTAGACTGTTGGCAGATACTTATTCGTGGCCGCGATAATAAAGGCTATTACAGGGTACTGGCTTTAGGCAGTGATTTAGAATTCGATGCCAAAGCGCTTTTTGATTCATTGATGGCAACATTTACTTTGAAATGATCCCAGGCGGGCTGTCATAAATCTTGATGTCATAAATATACAAGGCAGAAATCAATCCAAAAAATGTATTTCTGCTTTTTTATGGTTTACTATGTGCATATTGATTGATAAACACCACTCGAAATGACCAAAAAAGTGAAGGTTAATCTCAAGGCCATCGTAGATGCCTTTGAAACTCAGAATAGTGAGTCGGTTTCCTACATTAACGTCAACAACGGTGACGTTGTAATTGTCTTTGAAGATTTCTTAATATCCCCGAACTCGGATGTAGTTGATGCGATAATGCCCGAGTGCCAAAAAGAAGAAATTAATCGATGCCAGGACATTGAGTCAGGTGATGATTGGATCGAATTACCATCTCAATTTGAAATAAACGAATACCAGATTATGCGTGCCTTTGCTGACAACCGTAAAGATACAAACGAAAATCAAAAACTGCACGCCGCTTTAACCGGAAGTAAAGCCTTTCGACGCTTTAAAGACACCGCCTTCGACATCGGTGTAATTGACGAGTGGTATAAATTCAAAACCGAAGCATTGATTGAGATTGCCCGCACCT
>CAZWVE010000307.1:0-2291 GCA_964636925.1 uncultured Marinicella sp. | reverse complement strand
TACCATTGCACCTTTAAAAGCCATCACAGATTTAGCTGAAAAATATAACGCCATGTTGGTGGTGGATGATTCCCATGCCACCGGCTTTGTCGGTAAAACCGGCCGTGGTTCAGCAGAGTTAGAAGGTGTGATGGATAAAGTGGATATATTTACCTCAACCCTGGGCAAAGCCTTAGGTGGTGCCGCCGGCGGTTTTACCACCGGTAAAAAAGAAGTCATAGAATTACTCAGACAACGCTCACGGCCCTATTTATTTTCCAACTCTTTACCACCGACTTTGGTGGCCGCCAGTATCGAGGTATTGGATTTAATTAACAACTCGCAGGAATTGATTGAAAAACTGAAGACCAACACAGATTATTTCCGCCGCAAAGTGGCAGAATTGGGTTTCACTGTGGCCGGTGATAATCACCCGATTGTGCCTATTATGCTGGGCGATGCCCGCCTGGCTTCAGAGATGGCAGACCGTTTACTGGAATTGGGTGTGTACTGTATCGGTTTCAGTTTTCCGGTGGTACCCAAAGGTGAGGCCCGTATTCGCTTACAAATATCAGCTGCCCATTCCCAAAATGATTTGGATTTGGCTTTAAATGCGTTTGCCACCGTTAAAAAAGAGTTTTTAGATTAAAAGCATGGTCAAATCACCTCAGGTGCCGGTGTTAACCTACCACGCCGGCAACATCACCGGTAATCATTATCAACAGAATGACCGTGTCGCTTTTCAAAGTGATTTATACACATTACACCACCTGGGTTTTCAGATTATGCCTTTGTATTGGCTGGTCGATTGGGTGCTGGGATTACGCACATTACCTAAAAACGGTGATCGTTTTGTGGCACTCAGCTGTGATGATGGTTTAGACCAGGACTTTATCGACGGAGATTACCTGCAGTATGGCCCACAAAAAAGTTTATATAATTTATTAAAAGATTTTCAGCAAGATGTGGGTGTGGCACAACAACCCCATGCTCACCTTACCACCTTTGTAATAGCCGATGCCCAGGCACGCCAATCCATTGCCAATAAATCACTCAAGGGACATCAATTATTAAACGACCACTGGTGGCGAGAAGCCAACAATTCGGCTCACATGTCGATTGAAAACCACTCCTGGGATCACCGCCATCCCGACATTTATCCAGAACATCAAGCCCGGTTTTCATGTATCCAGTCTGCGGCTGAAGCGGAATTACAAATTATTCAGGCAAAGCATGAAATCGATCGGCTCAGTGGTGGCAACAGTCAGTTATTTTGTTACCCCTGGGGACAGACTAATTCTTATCTGGCACACGATTATTTACCGAACCAGGGTCGACGTGCCGGTATTAAAGCGGCTTTTACCTGTGAACCCAAAGCGGTCACAAAATCCGATGATCCCTGGCAACTGCCACGTTTCGTCTGTGGTCCTGATTGGCACTCGCCGGCGCAATTACAGCAATTATTAACGTCTTATCTGTAAGTTGAGACCGCTCAACAATTAGTCAAAACCACTTTTAAAGATTACATCAGGTGACACAAAGTTCATGGATTGATAACCGGTGTAACCTGGGAAAACCTGATCCAGATGCGGATTACCAAGCACTTCTTTGACAATGGTGCCCAGCACCTGGCGATAATCGACTTCCGGCGAGACGTCTTCGCCTTCAAATAACTGTGCATTCGCCAAACCGGCAAACTGGCCGTACATCTGGCCGCCGTTAACACGACCACCAATCACCAGCATAACATTACCGGAGCCGTGATCAGTGCCGCTGTTACCCTCTCCATTTTGCTTGGCACGGCGGCCAAATTCACTGTGAATAACAATCGTCACCTGCTGACCGAGACCCGACCCCTTTAAATCTTGCCATAGAGCAGTCACAGCATTGGATAAATCAGCAACACGATCAGCAAAAAATCCACCGCCGCCATCACCCTGGCCATTGTGGGTGTCCCAGCCACCCAATTCAGCGGTGGCGACATTGATATTTAAATCTTCCTTAATCAACTGAGCGATAAGCTGCAACTGATTGCCAAAACTGTTATCCGGATAACTGGCGCCACCGCCGGGCTGGTAATTATCCAAATCCAATTGATGTAAAATCTGCAAGGTATCCATGGCGCCATGCACCGCTTGATCCATGGCCGTTGTTCCGGCATACATGCCACCAATGGCAGCCACATGCTGATTTTCGTAGCGGCCGGGATTGGGATGATAGCCACTCACCTGATCGACTGTTAAGGCATTAAAATATTCATAAAGACTAATCGGCTTAGAATTACTTGACACCAGTACCGGGATCACCTCGGC
>CAZWVE010000306.1:0-2317 GCA_964636925.1 uncultured Marinicella sp. | reverse complement strand
ATGGTGGCCAGGCCGTCGATGATCATGGCTTTATTGTGCATACGGTGATTGAGACGAAAGAAATCCCAGGTGAAATTAATTAACTGAAAACGACGAACCACAAATGGGTTATAGAGCCGAATATCAATCAATTCATGTTGGTTTAACTGGTTGATAATGCCATCCAAACCGCCGATGCCATTGTCATCCAACAGCAGGCGCACCCGTACACCGCGATCTGCCGCTTCTTTAATGGCCTGTAATAACCACAGTCCGGTTAAATCATGATGCCAAATGTAATACTGGGCATCGATACTGACCTCGGCCTTTTTGATCAGTAATAATCGCATGATAAACGCATCCAAACCACTGGCCAGGGGCTTAATGCCGCTTAAGTTTGGGTGTTGTTGTGCCTGGTTGTTGATGTATTTCGCCCATGGGCTGTGGCTTGGCGCAGCCAACGATTGGCTGTCTGACTGATGTTGGAAAGTGGGTAAGGGAAACAACTGGCGCGCCACCACCACGAATATGGCAAAAAATAACACCACCAGAATGATGCCTTTAAACGTTTTTAGGAGAATTTTTTTCATGCCGAAATGGGTTTAAGTAAATCCTGCCATTGATGTTCACTGAGTTTCAAGCCTTTACTGTCGGCTGTCAACAATTGCGAAGCCAATTCACTTTTTTTCTGCTGCATCTGGTATATTTTTTCTTCCACGGTACCGCGGCTTATGAGTTTATAGACAAACACTTGTTTATCCTGACCGATGCGATGGGCACGGTCACTGGCTTGTTGTTCGGCGGCCGGGTTCCACCAGGGATCATAGTGAATCACGGTATCGGCAGCGGTCAGGTTAATACCGGCACCACCGGCTTTCAGGCTAATCAGATACACCGGAACCTCTTCAGCCTGAAAACGTTTGATGTCTTGTGTGCGTTGTTTGGCCGGGGTTTTTCCGGTTAGAGAAAGATAGTCGATGCCTAATTTTTTTAATTCTTTTTCAATTAATGACAACATACCGGTAAAGGAAGAAAAAATCAAAATACGTCTGCCCTCTTCCACTAAGTTCGCAATGGCGGTTTTCAGCCAATCCAGTTTCGCCGAGGGGGCGCTTTTATCCACGGAAGCCAACTTCACAAGACTTGGGTGACAGCACACTTGGCGCAATCTGAGTAAAGCATTACCGATCAGGATTTGATTGCCCTGATGGTCTTTAAACGCTTGCTTGATTTCATCCACCATGGTCAAGCGTATGCTTTCATAGACGTGCGCCTGCCGCTCATCCAGATCAATCATTTTCACGATTTCATTTTTATCAGGCAGCTCTTTGGCCACTTGAGACTTGGTACGTCGCAAGATAAAGGGCGCCATGCGTTGTTGCAACTCCTGTAACCGTTCCTGATTCTGCTCTTTTTCAATGGGCCATTGATAGACCTGTTGGAATAATTTTTCACTGCCTAAGAAACCGGGCATCAAAAAATCAAACATCGACCACAGTTCACCTAAATGGTTTTCGACCGGCGTTCCGGTTAAGCATAAACGGTGTTTCGAAGGGATGGCTTTGGCGGCTTGGGCGGTTTGGGTTTTGCGGTTCTTGATGGCCTGGGCTTCATCCAGAATAAGATAGTGAACCGGTTGTTGGGTCAATCGCGTCATATCACGGTTCATTATGCCGTAACTGGTCACCACTAAATCGTAATGTGACCAGACTTTATACAAATCATCGCGGTTATCACCACTTAATATCAACACCTTGAGGTCCGGTGTAAATCGTTCGGCTTCAGCCTGCCAGTTACCCAATAAACTGGTGGGCGCCACCAGTAAGGACGGTGCTTGTGGTTTGTTGTTTTGTTTTTGGTGTAACAATAAAGCCAGGGTCTGGATGGTTTTACCCAAGCCCATATCATCTGCCAATAAACCGTGTAATTGATGTTCCTGTAAAAAACAGAGCCAACTGAAGCCTTTAAGTTGATAATCTCTGAGCCTGGCGTTTAGACCTTTTGGTGGTTCAATAATGGGTAAATTCTTAACTTGTTGTAGCTGTTGAACTTTGTTTTTGATGTCTTTATCACCAATCCATTTTAATCGACTGCCAGCCTCATCAGATTGTTTAGCTTGTTGGGGTTTATCCTCTTGATCGTGCCAATTTTGCTGTAAGCGTGCCACTTGCATCAATTGTTGTTCCGGCAGTTGTATTTGCTGTTGTTCATTCAATGGTTGATCACTATACAACTCGCCCATAGTGGCAATGATTTGTTTCACTTTAGCTGCATCCAAGCCAATCATTTGTCCAGATTCTAACTGCAAAACCAATTCATTTTGAACCTGTTCAAACTG
>CAZWVE010000305.1:0-2333 GCA_964636925.1 uncultured Marinicella sp. | reverse complement strand
AAATACGGGCAATGTCTGGGTCTGACTGATTTTGGAATCTCTAAACATGCGGACGTTATCCGCTTTATTCATTACATCTCCGGGTTCGGGAAAGTTCGTATGAAAAAAGCGATCAAATTCGTCGAACCGTTCTACATAAATTCGAAACCCCCTACCCGATTTCTCCTTTCTAAGTATGCCCGATGAAATCAGCCCGTTGAACTCAGTTGAATTCAACACCGATTTTGGAATCGCATTTTGGGTGAGTGCTCCTTTCACCTTCAGTTTCTGATAAGTCCTGAATTCGGTTTGATTCACGACACCTGCTGTTTTCTCCGGATCACGATGCTGTTCTTATCACCGACTATGATTTTGCCCTTATTTCTTCGGATCAAATAGTATTTGTCAAATCCGTCGTAGGGGTGTAAAGGAGCAGCCGATATGGGGATAAAATTATTCTCCCTACAAAATCTGAGGATTTCGATCCGGTTGGCCTCATCGATGGTTCCGATCTCATCAATGAAGATAACGATCTGATTCTCCATGTCATTGATGGCTATTTGTGCGATGATCGACATAATGATGACCAGACGGATCATTTTATCCGTCCCGTCCGATTCGATCTGGTTTTTCAAATTCACCTCTTTGTGTTGTTCGTTTTTATCCAGGTGCAACTTGATATCAAAAAGATCCTCAAATTCGATCACTTCCTGTTGATCCAAATACTTGTTGAGCACCTCCAGGTTGGAGGTCTGATCCTCAAAAACCAGCTCGTAGGTCAAATCCCGGATGGCCATGATCTTCTTGAGATTTCCGATCAGGAATTCATTGGGAACAACCTCTATGCGCAAGGCATCAATATCCGATATCCGGATTTTCCGGATTTTGGAATTAAATCGGTTGTTGATAAAACTTTCGAATTCCTGAAACTTGGAATAGAGGGTTTTGCACGGATTGGCAAACTGGGTGGAAATGTTCTTGAGCAACCCATCAATGCTGCGGCGTTTGTCATCCAGGGTGGCCAATTCCGATTGGATATAGGCAATAAACTCTTCTTCGGAACTGTGAATCGACTCAATCCTGTTTTTGAGTTGATCAAATAGCCGATCCTTCCGTGTTTTGATGTCATCAATATTTCTGATGTTGTTCTCAAAACTGACGTACAAATTATCCAGGCTTTCAACAGTAGTATAATCCGTCGGCTCAATCGGGATCGTTTCTATCCTGGCTTTCCAACCTTGGATTTTATCTATTCGCTTTTCCGTCGTATGCATTATATCGGTGAGCTCGTCGATCGAGGAACTTATATCTTCGATCTTCACCTCTATGGCAGCCAATTCTTTCTCCGTTTGATCCTTGTCCATGACCAATCGTTTGCCTTCCTCATGAAGCTCTTTCTGTTTATTTTCCCGCTCTGGAAGGGATCGAATAGCTTCGATCTGATCGCTAACCTCCTTGATTTGCGCTTGCACGCCCTCCAGTTTCCGCTGAAATTTTTCTTGATTCTTGGCCACGGGTAAAAGACGTTCATGATCGATCTTTTCTTTTTCCAATCTGGCTTTTCTGACTTCCAGGTCGGCGATGGAAGGCACAGGCTTCCCCTCCAAATCGTGGGGCAGCTGAAGCATACCGTCAAACAATTTCATCTGATCTCCCAACTGGTTGATCTTGGTTTTTATAGCATCTTTGGACAGGGAGGTTAACCGATCAGAAAGGATAGCGTTGAGTATTTCTTTGTGTGCGGTGTTGTCACTGATCTGGTGGATCATCAAATTGGAATAGGTGTTAATCTGATGGTGCAATTTTTCGATTTCCACTTGAAGTTCAGAGATTTTCTCCTCGATCTCCAAACTGCTTTTATTTTGCGTTTCAATTTGGGTCAGGCTGCTCTCAATCTCCCTTCGTTCCCGGTCAAGATTACTTTTATTCTCTTCCAAAAAGCTCAAGGAAGGGTACGATTTGATTTTTGCAATAGTTTGTTCCAGATTATCCTGTTGGGCCTGGTTCTGCAAGATGTCTTTGCCCAATCCGCCCAAACCCTGATGGAGCTTAATTCGTCTGGGTTCCAATTCTGATTTAAGGTTCTCCGATAACTGCTTTTTCTGTACTCTTTTATCCTGAAGGACACGATCGAGCTGGTGGTGTTCCAGTACGTACTGGTGGTTGAAGGCAGAGGTAATTTCAGCCAATCGATGCGTTCGGGCCTGGTATTCATCGACCAGATCTTTAAAACGACCAAACTCTGATTCAATACCCTTGATAATCTTGATTTCGCGGTTGTGTTTCAGCAGGTTTTGAATGTCTTTCTGATTCTTTTTCGTAAACTCTACCAGCTCGCTTTACTTATTATCTGC
>CAZWVE010000304.1:0-2341 GCA_964636925.1 uncultured Marinicella sp. | reverse complement strand
GAGCCTCTTGCGGGGCAGTTTCCATAAATTATCCTTCGCGGGTTATTTTTTGTTTCAATTCCCATCGTTCCTGGGCATCAATACATAAGGTGGCAATCGGTCGGGCAATCAGACGAGGTAAACCAATTTCTTCATCGGTTTCTTCACAATAACCGTAATCACCGGATTGAATACGGTCCAGGGCCTTATTCACTTTTTTCAATAACTTACGATAACGGTCCCGGGTTCGTAATTCAAAGGTATTTTCCGTTTCCCGTGAAGCGCGTTCCGCTTCATCACTGACATCTCGGGCTTCAGCACGTAAATTGGCAATGGTTTCATTAGACTCGTTGAGCAATTCTTCTTTCCATTGCTCGATTCTACGACGGAAATACTCAATGTGTTTATCACACATGTATTCTTCTTTTTCAGTGGGCACATAGCCTTCTGGTAATTCTAACTTGGGGGTATAGCCTTCAGGCAAATCGTTAATACTTCTTTCAGCCATAATTATCTCCTTAATAAGACACGGTATGTGACAGGCGTGCTAAAATATGGTTTTATGGTTCGTTTTCAATACGTCGTGTTTAAGGCACGGAGTACTTGAAATAATTAAGCCGAACTTTATACCTGAAACCGCCCCAAAGAACAACTGTTTTTAATGATAAGATCACTATTCATTCAACTTTTGAGAGGCTATCAGTTGCTAATCAGTCCGTTTCTTGGCAACCGCTGCCGCTTTTATCCCAGCTGTTCAGAATACATGATTATTGCGGTGCGTCGTTTTGGCATTTTTCGTGGCATGTGGCTGGGCTTTAAACGCCTCGGTCGATGCCATCCCTTATCCGAAGGCGGGGTTGATCCGGTACCGGAATCAAAATCAACAAAACAAACAGAACCACCTAAAAACGAACAAGGCGCCAATTAATACCCATTGTAGAGACACGGCATGCCTTGTCTCTGCCTAATGTGCATTGATCATTCCGATTTGTCAGCCATTTCTTCATTTATGGCCTGATTTACGCGTTTTTCCAAGAGGCCCATCGGCACCGCACCACCGCTCAAAACCCAATCGTGAAAATCTTTCAGCGAGAAATCATCACCAAGCTGTTTTTGTGCATATTCTCGTAGTTTTATGATTTCAATCATACCGAGTTTATAACCCAGGGCCTGCCCGGGCCAGACCATATAGCGCTCCACTTCTGCCACAGCATCGGATTCAACCACCGCACCCACGGTTTTCATGTAATCAATGGCTTGCTCCCGGCTCCACTTTTTATGGTGTAATCCGGTGTCCACCACCAGCCGTACGGCACGGAATAATTCTGCTTTTAAGCGGCCCACATCACTCATCGGATCATCTTCATATTGACCCATTTCCTTGGCCAACAACTCTGCATATAAAGCCCAGCCTTCACTGTAGGCATTAAAAGAAGCAATGCGTCGCAGTAACGGCAAATCAGCCTGTGCCAGGTTGGTGGCAATCTGCCAATGGTGCCCGGGATTGGCTTCGTGATAGGTTAGGGTTTTCATCTCAAAAGTCGGCACAGCTGTAATGTCCCGCAAATTAATCCAATAAATCCCCGGCTGACTGCCGTCAATACTGGGCGATGAATACATACCGCCGGGCGCAGAGGCCTCACGCGCTTTAGAGAAGGGCCTAACCTCAATGCCATAAGGCGGTGTTGAATTAAACATCGCCGCTAATTTCGGGGTAAATTCATCAATATAGCGATTCAAATCAGCAATCACATTCAATCGACCGGCATCACTGTCTTCATATAAATAAGCAGGATCCTGATTGACAGCCATTAGACGCTCTGCCACCGTGCCTTCGTCATAGTCTTGAGATTGAAGCAATACATCCAATTCCGAATTAATACGTGCAACCTCATCTAATCCCAATTGATGAATTTCATCTGGTGTTAAATCCGTATCTCCCAGGTTTTTAACCGCCTCCCGATAATAGGCGGCACCATTGGGCTGTGCCCAGATTCCGGCCTCCGGTCGGGCTTTCATAACTAATTGTTGCTGTAAATGAATCATCAGGCCATACGAGCCATAAACATTTTGTTCAATGGCCTGCTCGGCTTGCGCCAAGAGATCATCACGACGTTCAGCCGATACATCATTTATGTTCGGTAATTCTGTGCTTAAACGCAGATACAGCGGATGTTCCTTGACCACAGGTGCCACAAAACTTTCCAACGCCTTAATGGCTTTTTCAACAATCACTTTCGGCGGTATCCAGTCCTGACTGACATCGGCATCGAGTTTCGCCACCAGCGACTGTACAAAACCGTCAAACGCTTCCAAACGCGCAATATAAGCCAACACATCCGTTTCGGATTGAAGCGGCTGG
>CAZWVE010000303.1:0-2345 GCA_964636925.1 uncultured Marinicella sp. | reverse complement strand
CTAAAATTGCCACTTTCGGCAACCGTGCCGAGGATGTATTTTGGTTGTCGCTCAATCAACAGGCATTACCGACCACTTTACAACACACCATTGCCACAGAGTTTAAGTCACTGTTGGCTTCCCTGTCAGCTGATTTGAATTAATACGAGCCAATCCTAAGTTGGCATAATAAGCTCTTGCGCAGGTTCGCGTAAATTATATCGGGAAGCCATGGCTGCACCGTAGGCACCGGTATTGGCAATCAATACCACATCACCCGCTTCGGTGGCCGGCATGGGTCGATCAATGCCCAGAATATCCCCGCTTTCACACATGGGGCCGACAATATTGGCGGTTAAATCGCAGGGTTGCTCAAGCCGCGTCAGGTTAACAATATTATGCCAGGCACCGTATAAAGCCGGCCGTATCAGAGAATTCATGCCGGTTTCCAGGCCAATGTAGCCTTGTTTGCCTTTGAGTTTAGTTTGCGTGACTTTGGCCAATAACACACCGCTGTGTGCCACCAGAAAGCGACCCGGTTCCATCCATAATTCAATCGAGGGGTATTGTTTTTTAAAATCGAGCAAGGATTGATTTAGGGCCTGAAAGTCTAAACCACTGTCGCCCGGGTTTTCTTTAATGCCCAAACCACCGCCGACATTGATGACTTTGACCGTATTAAAATGGTCTAAGCCACGGGCTAAAAAATGGGCAATGCGTTGCCAGTTTTGATGGTCTAATATTCCGCTGCCGGTATGCGCATGGAGACCACTGACATGAATGTTGTGCTTAGTACACCATTGCGCCAACTGTGGCAGTTCATTTTCCGGTATGCCAAATTTAGATTGTTCACCGGCAGTGCGTACATAACGGTGGTGGCCGCTACCATGCCCAGGATCAAGACGTAAGATGACCGATTTGTTATAAAAGACTTCCGGGTGGTCATACAATATGTCAGGGTTATCGATGGTGGTGGTGATGTTTTGCATCAATGCCTGGCGATACTCAGAAATTGCGGCAAAATTAGGTGTAAATAACAACGCCTCCTTTTTTGGTGGCGGAGTGATGGCCAGGCACCGTTTAATTTCACCCGGCGACACGGTTTCAAGGCCAATACCCTGTTGTAGGATAAAAGTCAAAATATCCGGGTGTGGATTGGCTTTTATGGCGTAGTAAAAACGATCCACTGCAGTCAGTGATTTCAGTGTGGTAATCTGTTCAGCGATGGTGTTTAAATGATACACATAGCAGGGCGATTGATGCTCCGCCAGCGCCAAAAGTTGTTGTCTTTGTTGTTGCCACCAGGGTTTTTTCGCTTTTTGGGAAGCAGTGCGACTGGCCATCAAATCGGCCCAGCTGGGCCCGAATTCATCGCGTTCAGGTAAACGCGTAATCAGTACTTCATGTAAAGCCCGGGCTAATTTATCGGCCTGGTCTTCATCCACCACAAAGGTTTGGTTCAGATCGTTTGAAGATTGTGTGGTGATATAAATACGCTGGTCGGCAAAGGTCGCTACCACTGCGGCAATGGTATCAGCCAAAGCGCGGATACGATAGCCCACCAGTGTAACGGCTGAGCAGTTGGCAATGATATTGACTTCACATAAAGGCTCAAGTCGTTGTTTTAAGCGTGCCAGAATATCCGGCGTGATGACATTATCGACCGCATCCAGTGACACAGTGACGTTGGTTTGTGCGGTGGAAATTAAATCCACAGATAATCCCAGGTCTTTATAGACGGCAAATAAATCACTGATAAAACCGGCCTGGTGCCACATATTAACTGACTCCATGGACACCAAAGTAACCTGGTGGCGTGTGTTGACAGCGCTCACCCTGGGTTTTTTCGGGCTAAAGGCTTGTTTCAGTACGGTGCCTGGTGCCTCGGGCCGTAAGGTATTTTTTATATAAATCGGTATCTGATGTTGCTCGGCGGGTAATATCGCACGCGGGTGAATAACACGGCCACCACTGGCGGCAATTTCCCGGGCTTCCTGATAGCCCAATTGCAATAATAATTTGGCCTGTGGTATTTGGTGCGGGTTGGCACTAAAAATACCATCGACATCGGTCCATATTTCTACCCGATTAGCATTCAATAAAACGGCCATATAAGCCGCCGAGGTATCAGATCCACTGCGACCCAGTAACACAGTCCGACCGGTTTCATCGGCGGCAAAAAAACCCGGCATCATATAAAAGTTATGGCGCAGTGATTGCTGGCGACCGGCATCCGGTTGCACGTCACATTTGGCTGATAATACGCGCGAGTGCGGATTTCTGAGATCATCGACTGTAGCGGTGAGCCAGTCTTTGGGATTCAGACTTTCCACCGGCAGGTATTTTTTGACGTGGGCAAGAAACAG
>CAZWVE010000302.1:0-2363 GCA_964636925.1 uncultured Marinicella sp. | reverse complement strand
CTTTAGGTTGTTTGACAACGGCCAAGCCATTGGCTGACAGCATCGTGAAAAAGCCTTCCGGATTGGCAATACCGGCCATCGCCATAATTTTTTGACTGCGTAAAGATTCAATACTGCGTGTGGATTTGGGTTGATTAAGCCGATAAATACAATCAATTCGGTGCTGATAAAAGAGATCTCCGGCACCCTCACCCTTATAAATCACCAGATCGGCTTGATTTAATCGTTCGGGTTTTTCTCGCAAAGGACCGGCCGGGAGCAGATAACCATTACCCAATTGTCGATCTGCATCCAACATGACAATCTCGGCATCACGGCCCATGCCATAATGCTGCAACCCATCATCAGATAACACCACATCCACATGATGCTGGCTAATCAGTGTTTGCACCGCCTGACTGCGTTTTTTAGCCACTATCACGGGCAGGTTCAGGGTTTTCGCCATCAACAGCGGCTCATCGCCGCTGGCTGCCGCGTCAGCACCGGGGGTAACCAACATCGGCTCCACTTTTCTTTGGCCGCCATAACCCCGCGAGACGATACCCACACGTCGACCGCCGGTCTGTAATAGTTGAGCCAAATAAATTACCATCGGTGTTTTACCGCCGCCACCGACGGTTATATTACCAACCACAATAACGGGTACTGAAAAGCGCTGCGTTTTAATTATCTTTAAACGATAAAATAAGCGGCGAACACCACTTAGGGCTCCGAATACAGAGGCTAACAAACGATATATCAGCGCCGGCGGTTTATCACCATACCAACGTTGATTCCAATGATCATCCGGAGATTTCATAGTTAATCAGTTTTTTAACTGCTGGCTACTAAGCAGTTGTCGATAGGGTCCTGATTGTTGACTTAACAAATCATGACTACCTTGTTGTACAATGCGCCCCTGCTCTAACACCACCACATAATCAACGTCTTCAATGGTTGATAAACGGTGGGCGATAATTAACGTGGTTTTATTTTCCATGACTGTTTTCAGGGCCTGTTGAATGGCTTGCTCGGATTCCGTATCAAGTGCCGATGTGGCTTCGTCTAAAATTAATAAAGGCGCATTTTTCAATAAAGCACGGGCAATGGCAATGCGCTGTCGTTGACCCCCGGACAGGCCGGTACCATTTTCGCCCAACAGGGTATCAAATCCCTGGGGCAAATGCTCAATAAAACCAAGGGCATGGGCTTGTCGGGCCGCGCAGATAATGTCTTCATCAGAGCAATCGCCCAACGCACCATAGGCAATATTATTTCGAACCGTGTCGTTGAACAACACAATATCCTGTGACACCACCGCCACATGATCCCGTAAACTGCGTAATGTGTATTCTTCAACCGCTCTCTGATTAATCAACAGCGACCCGGAAGTAACATCATAAAACCGAGGCACCAAATTGACAAGGGTGCTCTTACCACCCCCTGACGTGCCAACAAAGGCCACTCTATCACCGGCTTTAATTTGTAAGTTAATATCATGTAGCGCCGCACTATCCTCGTTATAAGAAAACGAGACATGATGGAATTCAATATCAACCTGATCACTCGCTAACACATGAGTGCCGGTATCATCTTCGGGTTCAGCCGTAATTATGTTTTGCACACTATCGGCAGCCGCCATGGTGGTTTGAATGGTGGCAAAGATTGTGGATAAATTTTTCACGGTCGGCAATAAAGCCAGCATGGCGGTCATAAAAGCCATGAAATCAGCAGCCGGCATGCCGTTTTTAGCCGCTAAATACATAATAATAGCCAAAGCTGAGGCCACCAACATTAGGGTGATGGTAGACAGCACTTCTTTGGTGGCGGCAATTTTAACTTGTAACTGACGGTTGGCTTTTAAGTTGTCTTTAAACCTGGCTTTTTCCTGGTTTTCACCATGGTAAATTTTAACAATTTTATGGCCGCGAATAAGTTCCTCGGCGGTGTTGGATATATCAGACACTGAATCCTGAATACCATGACCAATACGACGAAAACGCTTGTTAATTTGATGAACCACCACGGCAATCACCGGAAACACAACAAATGCCACGAACGCCAACTGCCATGAATAATAAAACATCACGGCCAGAAAAAAGACAACAGACAAAAACTCACGAATCATCAAAACGAAATTTTTTGAGACACCGTTGGCCATTTGCTCAATGTCATAAATAAGACGAGACAGTAAACCACCGGCGCTGTGGTGGTCGTAAAAACGTTGGGGTAAACGCAGGTATTGACTGAATACCTGCCATCTTAAGTCATTGATAATTTGACGACCCACCCAGGTAAAACCGTAGGCCGCCATATAATTACCGACACTGCGGATAAAAAAGATACCAATCACTAAAAAAGGAATTAAACGAACCCATTGCGGA
>CAZWVE010000301.1:0-2392 GCA_964636925.1 uncultured Marinicella sp. | reverse complement strand
CAAAAGCCATGGCGCCACCGGTATGTACCAGTAATCCAATCAGCATACCAAAGCCGCCACACACTAAAATGAGCCAGGCAATGGTTTCATCCTGCATGACATTCAAAGTGGTATCGGTAAAATGCGTTAAGATATCTGCCGGTGAAAATAACAATAGACCTGTTAATGCACCCAATATCAGCGCCAATATCGGACGCTTTAGCCAAATGGCCAAAACCAGTACCACCACCGGTGGAATTAAACTCATGGCTGTGGCTTGTGCAATGATTGTCTCAGCCATATCTACTTGTGTCACCATCTCAACACCCTCAAAATCTCACCTAACGGCGAATACGATAGATAATTAAAAAGCATTATTGTATTCAAATTTTAAAATTTGAATACAAAATTCAACTGTTCGTATTAATTTAATTAAACGGGGAATACACAACTTTACAAACATAAATTGTTTAGCTAATATAAGCAGTTTTATACCACAGGGGGAATCATGAAATATGTTTACACTTTTTTAATCACAACGTGCCTGGCATCACCGGCGTTGGCCAACTATTGGGAAGGTGCACCTACTTTGTCAAGAGGGTCACAAGTCTCTCAACTGGTTTATAACAGTTATACAGATCCGCTCGGGGACGCTTTTGGGCAATTTGCCAGCCCGGATGTCACTGAATTTTCCGTCGCACGAAATAACAACGATTTAGATATCACCGTTAGGTATGAATTAACGAATTTACCCACCAAGGGTTTGCCTATGCTAGATGCAGTCGCCATTATTGAGTTGGATGTGGACGCCGATATCAATACCGGTACAAATCAGACCACATACAATGATTATTGTTCGCCTCAATTAGCTATGGGCGCAGACTATCAAATTTCATACCCTTCTTTGTCAGGTCCGCCCCAATTAACTAATAAAGGTGTGCCTGTATTAACAGCTGACTTATTTGATGCCAATATGAATTTTATCAGTACTTTGCCGGCGACCCAAAATGCAGATAATTTCGTGGTGCATTTACCGGTTAACTTAATCGGCTCACCGGTTGATCCGGTATACCTGAGTGCAGTAACAGGTAATATCGATGAACCCACGGATTGTTCTCCGGATGCGGCTATTTTAGCCCTGGATAATCGTGGCACCGAGGCCACGGCAGTTCCAACGCTCTCGTTTTGGATGATGCTTTTCATGGCTGCTTTACTGGCCTTATTCGGTGTTCGGAAGCGACAGGCATAAATAACAACTAACCCGATTCAACCCCGGTTACCGACCGGGGTTTTTTATGGCTAAAATAAAGTTTACATCATCGGAGAAAACAAACGCACCACCCGTTCCCAAAAATGAATTAAAGTGGAGCGTTGTAACCAACGTTCGGCATTTATTTGTTCAGCGTCGTTTAAATCATGCTCAAACACCTCGGTCAGCTGTTGCGCCAGCGCTTCTCCGTAAATTAATGTGTTAATTTCAAAATTAATATCAAAACTACGAACATCCATATTGGCGCTACCTAAAATTACCAGATCGTGATCGATGACCATGGTTTTACTGTGAATAAAGCCTTTTTTATAAAGAAAAATATCAACCCCGATGGATAACAGTTCACTGTAATAGGATTTCGCGGCGGTGTTAACAATGCGAGAATCTGATTTGTCAGGTACCAATAATCGAACCTTGACCCCACTTTTGGCGGCAATAATCAGGGCGTCTTTGAGTCTGTCGCCGGGAATAAAATACGGGGTTGTGATCAATATTTGGGAGCGTGCTGTCGCAATGGCTTTAATAATGGAGAATAAAATATTCGGCAGATCAGAATCCGGCCCTGAGGACACCAGTTGAACTAATTTTGGTTCGACAGTCTGGGCTTTCATACTGACCGGGAAATAGCGCTCATTTAAGTTTACTTTATCCTCACTGCAAAAATTCCAGTCACTGATAAAAACATACTGTAGAAAAGCCACCGCAGGGCCTTTTATCTGGATATGCATATCACGCCAATACAATTGTTTTGGTAGTGTTTTATCCGGGCCCTGCGGATTGATGTAATTATCACCGACATTGATGCCACCGGTGAAGCCGCGTACGCCGTCAATCACCACAATTTTACGGTGGTTTCGGTAGTTTATTCGATGCGCAATGGCATGTAACCGTAAACGGTAAAACGGCACTGTTTGAATACCGTTTGCCTGCATTTTTTTCAGTAATTGCCGGCCGATATTAAAACTGCCAAAATCATCATAAATAAAGCGAACTTCAATACCCTGTTGCGCCCGCTCCATCAAGGCATTGGCCACCTGATTGCCGATACCGTCACTTTCGTAAATATAATATTCCACATGAATATGGTGTTGTGCCTGTTGTATGGCCGCCAATAAAGCCGGAAACTTCTGCTCGCCGTTTTGA
>CAZWVE010000300.1:0-2396 GCA_964636925.1 uncultured Marinicella sp. | reverse complement strand
TGGTCGTCAGTTTGTAAGCGTATTTTTTCTGTGGCCCGACGAATGTTCTCAGCAATCTCATAGCACCCATCATTATCAGTGTTTGATAAGATAACACAAAACTCTTCGCCGCCGACACGGAAACATGCACTGTTTGGACCGCTGTGTTGCTGCAAAATATCGGCAAATTTCTGAATAAATGTATCTCCGGCCTTGTGGCCGTATAAGTCATTGATTTTTTTAAAATAATCTAAGTCGGCCACCAGCATACTTAAAGGTTGTTGGTTTTTAATGGATTTGTTTAATTTATGCTGATAAATATCAGTGAGCATCGTCCGGTTAAATAAACCGGTCAAAAAATCATGACTGGCTAAGCGAATTAAATCAGCCCTGACATGTTCATTGGCACGCTCATAACTGAAAGCCAGTCCCCAAATTAAAACAGTCACAATGACCACGTTATAAAAACCTAATTTTTCTGTGATGATCACATGATCATGGTACTGAGTGATAAAAATTATTGTGGCCGCAATTATAAAAACAGCTGTAACAATAAAACCAAGACGGCATCCCAATAATAAATGTGCGATTAAAGGCATCAATAAGACAAAACTATAGGCCGTTATATATACGTCTAATTGGGCAAATACAAAGAGTAAAAACAAACAAAATATAATCACATAGGCCAGTGCAATGTGCTGGAATCGCTTAAAGCTGGTATCAGCCCTTAAAAAATGTAACAGTCCAAATGAAATAACAGCTCCTACTAATTCAACCGCAAACAGTATGTGTTTCTCACGAAAAAAATTAACTGTGGCAAAAAAAATGACCGCCACACCACTCAAAATGAGGAGCATACTTAACACTTTGCGTTTATGGTTGTTAAACCGTTTGTGAAGTGGAAACTTAGCTTTTAGATCCATATTAAATTTTCAATTATTTGACATCAATCTTGATTAAAGCTTCACTTTAAAAGGCTTTATCTCGATAAAAAGACAGTTTTCAAATGACTTGAAAGGCATTGTCATTTTACAATGTGTGAAGTTTAATCAATTATTATATCTAAAATGTTGAAATTACTCACCTTCTGTTTCTGCTTATTAATAACCACCGCCGGATTTTCGATGGATCGCATCACAGGTTTTTCTTTCGCCAGCCGGTCACCGGCTTTGGCGACAGAAGCCATGGCAGCCACTTCACAGCCACTGGCGACGCAAGTGGCCTTACAGATTATGCGGGATGGTGGTAATGCCATTGATGCAGCGATAGCGGCCAATGCCTTATTGGGGCTTGTTGAGCCCACCGGTAATGGTATGGGTGGTGATCTTTTTGCCATTGTCTGGGACGCTAAAACCCAAAAACTGTATGGTTTAAATGGTTCAGGACGATCACCGCAATCTTTAGATTTAAAATGGTTTAAAGATAATGACTATAAAAAAATTCCAAGTCATGGGCCTTTACCGGTCACGGTTCCCGGCGCAGTGGATGGTTGGTTTATGTTACATGATCGATTTGGTAAGTTGCCCATGCAACAGGTTTTACAACCGGCCATTGATTATGCGGAAAAGGGCTTTCCGGTGACACAACTAATTGCCTATTATTGGAATCGTTCCGTGCCTGTTCTTGAAAAATGGCCCGGTTTTACCGAACAAATGACGCGTGATGGTAAAGCGCCGAAAGAAGGTGAAATCTGGAAAAATCAAAACTTGGCGAACACCTTGAAGCTGATTGCTCAAGAGGGACGCGATGTGTTTTATCAAGGCAAAATCGCGCATACCATTGCCGATTATATGCAAGCCAATGGCGGGCATCTGAGTTATGAAGATATGGCCGCACATTCAGGTGAATGGGTCGAACCTGTCAGTACCAACTACCGGGGTTATGATGTTTGGGAATTGCCGCCCAATGGCCAGGGTATTGCCGCTTTACAAATACTCAATATCTTGGAGCAGTTTAAGGTGGCTGACATGACATTCGATTCGGCGGAATACGTGCATTTGTTTACCGAAGCGAAAAAACTGGCTTTTGAAGATCGTGCTAAGTATTATGCTGATCCGGCCTTTAACAGCATCCCTGTGACTGAGCTTATCAGTAAATCTTATGCTAAAAAAAGAGCGCAATTAATTGATTTGAACAAAGCCGCCAAAGCCTACCCGGCCGGTAACCCGGCCCTTGAAGCCGGTGACACCATCTATTTAACCACGGCCGATAAAGATGGTAATATGGTGTCTTTGATACAAAGTAATTATCGCGGCATGGGTTCGGGTATGACGCCGCCCGGTTTAGGTTTTGTTTTGCAAGATCGCGGTGAAATGTTTTCCTTAGATAAAGACCATTTCAATGCCTTTGAAGGCGGTAAACGACCTTTTCACACCATTATCCCGGCTTTTATCACCAAAGAGGGTAAGCCATATATG
>CAZWVE010000299.1:0-2418 GCA_964636925.1 uncultured Marinicella sp. | reverse complement strand
CTAAATATCAACTTAAAGCTTGTTCATGCTTAAGCAACCATTCTTTAATAGGTAAACCACCACCATAGCCCACCATATTGCCGTTAGCACCAATGACGCGATGACAGGGCACCACAATCACAATCGGATTTTTATTATTGGCATTACCCACGGCTCTGACCGCTTTGGGGTTATCAATGGCGCCGGCTACCTGCTGATAACTTTGGGTGTCACCATAGGGGATGGTTTGTAAATGCTGCCAGACCTGCTGTTGAAAATCTGTACCGGAAAACCGGAGCGGTAAATCAAAAGTGTGGCGTTGGCCGGAAAAGTATTCACTGAGTTGTTGCTCGGCTTGTTGCAATATGGGATGGTTTTTATCACCTTCGGCATCTATAGAATTATCTTCACGAAAGGCAATTCGGGTTATATGGCTTTTATCGGCATACAAATACAAGTCGCCTAAGGGTGATTTTATGACCTGCATGGCCAGTGATTTTTGTTGAGTTGTCATTAGAAACCCCAGCCGGTGGGATCGGGATGGGCTTTGCGTTCATCGATGTATTTTAAACCTTTGACACAACGCACAATAATCCACAACATCACCAAAATGATGGTGATAAAACCGATAAACACCATCATCAAGACACCGCTGATTAACGCCATCAACAGAGCTTTCCAGAAGGTGTGAATAATAAATTGATAGTGGCTTTGTAACCATGCGCTGGCGTCATCTTTATTCACATAGGCCATGACCACACCGATAATGGCGGTAATACCGGCAATAAAACTCACCAGATAGAGAATATAAATTAAGCGAACGGTACTGACATCACCTTGTGGTGTTATTTCTGTATTCATCATTTTTCTCGCCTGAAATGACAATTAGTGTAGCATGTTCAACAGCCGCTTTAAAATGCCGAAAGTCACAGGATGCCGCCTTGTAAACCACCGGTGTGAATAATCAATGGCCGATCATCGGCTGTGATCACACCTTGTTGCATCAGCGTGTCGAGGGCATAAAAGGATTTGACGTTATAGATTTTATCCAATGGTATGTTATGAGCTGCATTAAATTGCTGTCCGAATGCCACCATCTCAGGTGTTAATTTGGCATAACCACCGCCGTGAAATGCATGGTTAATCTGCCAGTCAGGGAATTTTAAATCTTGATTATAGCCTCTAAACCATTGATTAATATCACCCTTTACAGTCTGTAAACCTTTCAATACACTGATGCCGACAATCTGACAGCACCATTCATTAAGGGCACAACCGGCGATAACACCCGCCAATGTGCCGCCGGTGCCCACCGGGCAAAAAACATGGCTCGGTTCGGTCTTTAATTGCTTGCCCATCGCAACAACCCATTCGGCCACCCCTTCAATGGCCGACACGTTACTGCCACCTTCCGGGATAACAAAAGCCGAATCCAAACGACTTAATATATCCTGAACTGGTTTACTCAGTTGTTTTAATCGGTAATCTGCACGACTGACAAATTCAAGCTGCATGCCGAATTGACGGCAGTGCTGTAAGGTATCTGACCATTGGTCTTCGGCGTTTTTTAGTTCATCCCCACGAACGATTCCAATCGATTTAAATCCAGACTTCTGTGCCGCATAGGCAGTGGCCACAAGATGATTGGAGTAAGCGCCGCCAAAGGTAATCAGCGTTTTCGTTTGCTGTCGGCCGGCCGCGCTAAGATTGTGTTTCAGTTTATGTAATTTATTGCCCTGAACAATCGGGTGGTTAAGATCTTCTCGTTTAACCCAAACTTGAACACCATGCATGTTTATGGTTTGAATCGGTGTGGCGTCAGCCATGCTGCTGTTGGCGTTTATTGGGCACGAAGTTTTTGTCTTGTTTGGTTTGTTGTAACAACACATCCAAACGCCCTTTTTCACCGGTTAAATCAAAATCCAGTTGTAAAGCAGCCAATACGTCTTTTTCCGGAACCGCGAAATAATCGCGTAACAGCGTGTACATAAGGATAAATTGTCGCCGTTGTGAAATCTTCCAGGTGCTTTGTTCCACCTGAAACAGGGTGTCAGAAAATGCCATAAAGTGTTTAAAGGCGTTGTCTTTTAATAACAAAGGCAAGGTATTTTTAAAACGGCCGGAATTGGCGAATATATCCCAATAACGGGCAAAACGGCCAACCCGTTGTAATTCCTCAAAACTGATGTCTCGGGTGCGTAGAACCGTATAGGGCGGTAGCGGTGAATACACCATGTTGTATTCCTGGGTCAGTGCATTTATCGGCGCACCGCGCAGGCGTTTCAAAATACCCACCTGAATTTCCTGTGGATTTAAGGCATAGAGTTGATTAAAACTGTCACCAAATCCGTTCAAAGTATCACCGGGCAAACCAAAAATTAAATCTGCATGCATGTGTGCGCGACTGTGTTCACAAATCCAGCGGATATTGTCTTTCGA
>CAZWVE010000298.1:0-2418 GCA_964636925.1 uncultured Marinicella sp. | reverse complement strand
TATACAGCCAGTGAATCAGGGCATAATATCTCCATTAATGTCAGCTCAAAGCAATTTCATCAGCAGGGCTTTATTAAATACATAGAACAAATCATCAGCCAATTTAATTTTAAACCCAATAGTTTAACCATTGAATTAACCGAAGGCGTGGTGGTGGGCAATTTCAATGAAATTCAGTATAAATTTAACCGATTAAAAGATTTTGGGGTGCAAATTGCCATAGATGACTTTGGTACCGGGTATTCATCGCTTCAGTATCTGCGCCAGTTACCTATTGATTATCTTAAAATCGACAAAAGTTTTATCGACGACGTTGAAACCGATGACAATGCCGAAGTCATTATTCGCACCATCACTTCCATGGCCAAGAACCTGAATTTAAAAACTGTGGCTGAAGGTGTTGAAACCGAAGAACAATTTGCATTATTAAAAAAACTGGGCTGTGATTATTTTCAAGGCTATTTATTTGGTCGTCCCGGTGATTTACAGACCATCAAAGACGCTGTCAAACAATAATGCCATGCTGAATAAACACCAAGCCGAAGCAGTTCGGCACTTACGGAGTCCTTTATTAGTATTGTCAGGCGCCGGCTGCGGGAAAACCCGGGTTATTGTGGAAAAAATGCAGCATATTATCAACACCGGCTATTGCCCGGCAGATAAGCTCTACGCCATAACATTCACCAATAAAGCAGCGCAGGAAATGCGGCAACGACTCGCCCGTGTTCAGCCGCAAGCCGAACTCATCACTATTTCCACGTTTCATGCCCTGGGTTTGCAACTATTAAAAACGGAAGTGACCCACACAGCACTGCAATCAGGATTTAGTATTTTAGACCCCTCTGAATGTAACCAGGTAGTTCAGGAGCTGGTCCCCAAAGGCCTCAAAAAACAACTGGTGTATGACATTCAATGGCAAATCTCCGACTGGAAAAATGCCGGGCTTAAACCCGATCAAGTCACCAGTCGCAATCCACTGAACCAGGCTATTTACCATCGTTATCGTCGTTATATGAACAGCATTAATGCCGTTGATTTTGATGACTTAATTGCCATGCCTCTGTGGTTGTTGCAGGATAATGGACAGGTCCGGGCACGCTGGCAGGAAAAAGTCGCCTATTTATTGATTGATGAGTATCAGGACACCAATGCCTGTCAGTATCAATTGATTAAAGCACTGACCGCCAAGCACCGTGGGCTGACCTGTGTGGGTGATGACGACCAATCGATTTACGGCTGGCGGGGCGCACGACCGGAAAACCTGCAATTATTGGCCGATGATTTCAGTGATCTTACGGTTATTAAGCTGGAACAAAATTACCGTTCTACCGGCTGCATATTAAAGGCTGCAGATAAGGTGGTACAACATAACCCGCACCCTTTTAAAAAAACCATATGGAGTGATTTGGGTGAAGGTGAGTTGATTGATTTAAACAGCTATGATTCCGTAGAAGCCGAAGCCGAAGACATCGCCACCCATCTGCATTTTGCCATCAGCCGGGGTCATAATCAGGCCTCGGATTTCGGCATTTTATACCGATCAAACCGTCAGGCCCGTATAATCGAACAAGCTTTACGTCGTTTTCAAATCCCCTACCATATTTCAGGCGGTCGCTCTTTTTTTGATTACAGTGAAATTAAAGATTTGATGGCGTATTTACGTTTATTATCCAATCCAAGGGACAATGCCGCCTTTTTACGCGTTATTAACACCCCAAGGCGTGGCATCGGCATGCAAACCGTAAAACACATTGCCCATCTGGCCAAACAATCCGGTAACTCATTTTTTCACTTTTTAGCAAAAACAACCTTAACAAATCATTTTGAACCCAGAATCGCCGACAGGTTACAGGACTTTCACCGTATGATTACCGGCTTCAGGCAGTCACAATTACCGGCCAATCAAATCCTTACTCGATTGATTAACCGGGTTGATTACCTGAACTGGGTAGCGCACAGCACTGCCAACCAAATCGCCAAGACCAATAAACGCAAATTGATTACTGATTTTTTACGATGGGTTGACGCCATCTGTCAGCATAACACGACCGGCTTAGACGAACTGGTCAGTTATCTCTCCCTACAAACCGACACACAAGATGAAGACAAGCACGGCGTGGCCTTAATGACCCTGCATGCCGCCAAAGGTTTAGAGTTTAAACGTGTGTTTTTAATCGGTGTGGAAGAAGGCCTGCTGCCGCATCGCAACAGCCTGGAAGAAGCCGAAGACAAAGCCGCCGCCCTGGCCGAAGAACGCCGTTTAATGTATGTCGGCATGACCCGCGCACAATATAAATTAACCATCAGCTATGTCAAAAAACGCAAACAACCCAAAGACAACGAACGTGCAATTTTTGGTCCGAGCCGCTTTATCGATGAAATCCCCGCTGAATTTATTATGGCGCCGGATAGCCCGGC
>CAZWVE010000297.1:1969-2422 GCA_964636925.1 uncultured Marinicella sp. | reverse complement strand
CGCAGTACTAATTAAATATAATTCCATTCAATGACAACTAAATCATAATTCCTTCTTGTCAAATTATTTATTAATACTGTTCGTCGCGACTTACAAAACCAAGTGTACGGTTTTTTTTAAAAAAATCACTTTATTTGCTCGGAAAAAATGGTAAAAACGAATTATTATACTTATTTATCAATGCCTTACACATTATTTTAGTTTTTGCATAAATTCTTTGCTTTTGTCGTTAAATAGTATCTAACCTTGAAAAATTCAGGTTTATAGCTATGATATCTGCATGAATCGAAACCACTCACCTTGGATTTTACTGTTGCTGACATTAACAGTGTCGGCTGCTTTAATGCATGAGGTGGTGGTTCATGACAATGCCACTTGTACGGTGTGTGTTCAGTTTCACGGCACACCACCGATAATTGATCATGATGTAACTGATTTTGTTTTTACAGACAA
>CAZWVE010000297.1:0-1959 GCA_964636925.1 uncultured Marinicella sp. | reverse complement strand
CCACCCCTCTTGCTTATTCTCGACCAGCCCAAAGCCGCTCGATTCGCGCACCACCTTATATTCTCATCTAACAGCATTCCGGCGTCAGTGCGGGTCTGTTAACGTTCAACCAATACCGGGCTATGTTTTTTTTGAAAAGCATACGCCGGAAGTTTAAACAGATGCCCATCGGGTATCTCGTAACAATGAGAATGAATAATGAAAATTTTAACAATTTTATGCAGCTGTCTGGTGGCGGCTGTCAGTTTAGCGGCCGATTCAGGTGTTTCCGGGCAATTGCTGTTAAATCAACAGCCGGTGAAACAAGCGGATATATATATCCATGCCCATAACCTAAAAACCACAAGTGATGCCCGCGGCCATTTTAATTTTAACGAATTGTCACCGGGTGATTATGACCTGGATATTAAAGCCGACAGTCAACATCATTATAATGTCACGGTGTCCTTTGGCAACCAGCGGCACATTATTGAACTAAGCGAATTGGTGTTAGATGATCTGGTGGTGTCGGCACATCCACTGGATCACAATCAATTACGCATGACCATGCCGGTAGAAATTATTGATGAAGATCAGTTGGTCATGAACCGTTCTTTAAGTATTGACCAAACCGTTAATCAAATTGCCGGTATTCAATCGGGCAGCTTTGGCACCGGGGCCGGTCAGGTGGTTATTCGCGGTCAACAAGGGCCACGGGTATCGGTACTCAGTAATGGTATCGGCAATCAGGATGCCGCCTCGGTGAGCCCCGATCATTGGGTCAGTAGTGAAAGTTTATTGGCCACTCAGGTGGAAGTGATTAAAGGACCGGCCACCCTGCTCTACGGTGGCGGCGCAGTCGGTGGCCTGGTTAATGTCGTCGATCAATCCATTGCCACGTCTGCCTATGATGATTTCAATGGTGTTTTTGAAGGGCGTTTATCTGACAGTGCACTGCATGAACGTGCCGGCGTGCTAAGCTTGAATGCACCTTTGCATGATCGTTTGATGGCGCATTTAAGCTACTTCTATAATGAAACCGATGATTATGAGATTCCCGGCTATGCTGAATCACGCTATTTTCGGGATTTTATGCATGACCATGACAATCATGATGATCATGAGCATGAGGATGACCACGAATACGGCCGGTTAGCCAATTCTGCGGTACGCAGTTCGGGTTTGCAAACCGGTTTATCATGGCTCACGGACAGCGGTTACTGGGGTGTTTCTTTTCAGGACTTTGACCGCAAATATGGTATCCCGGGTCACAATCACTTAGAGGAAGAACACGATGACCATGGTGCGGCCAAAGATGAACACGACGAGGACGGGCATGATGTACATCGGGTGTGGATTGATTTAGACAAGCAAGCCTTTCAACTGCGTGGCTTGCATCGTTTTGACGGTGGCTTTTTTACCCAGGTCAAAAGCCACTATGGTTACACCGATTACCAACACATCGAGTTTGATAATGGTGATCCGGCCACCACCTACAGCAATGAAGGCCATCAATGGCGACTTGAGCTCAATCACAGGCATCGCTTTGGTTTTGAAGGTGTTTGGGGTTTGGATTGGTCCACCAGTGATTTCTCTGCACTCGGAGAAGAAGCGTATATTGTGCCGGCCACCACCGATAAACTGGGTTTGTTTGCTTTAGAGGAACGCCAATTCGGTGACTTACATTGGGAACTGGGGGTACGGGCTGATCGACAAAAAATTTCTACCGGCGTATGGGCGGACAACAGTGAGACGGCAGTCAGTTTTTCCACCGGTTTTAATGTTAAATTGTCAGAACAATTCAGTTTACCGATACATATCAGTTCAGCGCAACGTTTACCAACCGCTGAAGAGTTGTATTCCAATCAATCCAGTCTGGATGACTTAATTCCGCATTTGGCTACCGGTTCTTTTGAAATCGGAAACCCGAATCTAACAGCGGAAGTGAGTAATAATTTTGATATTGGTTTGAAATATCGG
>CAZWVE010000296.1:0-2441 GCA_964636925.1 uncultured Marinicella sp. | reverse complement strand
CGAAGGAGGTTGAGCCGGGGGAGGCTTTAACCGGGGTGGTTTTATCGCTCCAGGACACGCCGGCAACATCAAGGTGAACCCAATGCGTGGTGTCGCGAATAAAGGTGCCGATAAAAGCCGCTCCGGCGCTGGCACCGGGGGCATCAGGCCCTGAATTCATGACATCGGCAACGTTATTTTCAATGGCTTTAAAGTGATTGTTATTTAATGGTAGTTGCCAGACTTCATCGCCGGATTGTTTGCCGGCTTCGATAAAGGGCGCGACCAGTTCATCATGGCGCGTAAAAAGGGCACCGTAATCTTTGCCCAGGGCACGGCTGGCGGAGCCGGTGAGGGTGGCGATATCGACCAATAAAGCCGGGTTATAGGTTATATCACCGTAATAAACACCGTCAGCTAAGACCAAACGGCCTTCGGCATCGGTGGAGCGGATTTGGATGGTTTTACCGGACATCGAAGTGACCACATCACCGGGGCGTTGGGCATTACCATCGGGCATATTTTCAGCCAGAGCGGCGATACCAATGACATTAACTTTGGCGTTGCGACCGGCGAGGGCATACACAGTACCCATGGTGGCTGCAGCACCGGACATATCGAATTTCATGTTCCACATATTGGAAGAGCCTTTAATACTGATGCCGCCGGTATCAAAGGTGATGCCTTTACCCACCAGAACGATTGGGGCTTCGCCTTTTTCACCACCCATATACTCAACAATCATCATACGCGGTGGATTTTTACTGCCACGGCCAACACCGTAAATGGCACCCATGCCATGCTTGAGCATGTCTTTTTCATCCAATGAACGGATTTTAATGTGATCGGTGCCTTTAAAATGACTGCGCCATTGATCGACAAAGCTTTGTGGGTAAATAATATTCGCCGGTTCATTGGCGATGTCGCGGGTGAACCAGATACCATCTGCCACCGGATTGAGTTCTTGTGTGTAGTATTGACTGGTTTGGTCGGCTTGATCGGTGATGAATGTCAGTCGCTCTTGATGTTTGTGGCGTTTTTCATCGGTGTAGTATTTGTCGAAATAGTAGCTGCCTAATTTTGCACCGTAAGCCACGTTGGCATTGATTTCGATGCTGTTGTCCAGTTCCGAGATATCCATGGTTATCGTCGGCACTGTTTTAAAAGCTTTCACCGCTTGTTGCACCGCATGACCGCCAATTTCTTGCCATTGCAGATTGGTTTTGCTTTCGTGCTGTTGGCCTAAGCCAACTAACAGTATTTGGTCAAAACCAGAGCCCATTGGCGCGGTAATTAAGTGTGTGGTTTTGATGTTAGCTTCAAAACCAGCGGCTTTAACGGCATGACTCAGAGCACCGTGACTGTCTTTATCCATGGCTTGACCTTGTGGGCCTAAAACACCGTCTTGAAAAATACCCAGGACTAAATTGCCTTCTGTTGGCATGGTGTTAGTGAAGTTAATTTGGGTAGGTTGGGTGGTTCGCGCAGCGGTGGCTTCGGTCAATTGCCAACTGCCAAGCATTAAAAGACACAGTGTGAGTAGGGGATTTGTTTTCATGTCTGGATTCCTTGGTTAATGTCAGTCGCATAGAATAGCAAATCACTTTGTTTAATGCATGTGTAAATAGTACCATTAAAGGATTGGTCGGATTTAAAGCTTATTTTATAATGGTCATATGAATTTACCAGCCAACAATCACTGCAGCCGTTGCGGTCTTGACATCGCTCAGGGCCAAACACATCGAGACACTAAACTTTGCCCGAAATGTGGACATGCGCTGAATTCCATTCAACAGGATGGTAGTCAGCCGCCTAAAACCGGTCCGATGTCGCAACGGCAGCTCATTCTGATGATGGTGCTATTGCCACTACTGGTGGTGGCGATGACGGTGGGTTCCTGGTATATCATTAAAGCTTATCGCTTGCCTTCAGCTGATGTTGAGACCCAATCTATTTTGGATAATTCGGATTGACGACTGTAGCGACAAGGCATGCCTTGTCGTTGGCAATTTTTACAAATAAATTACACCTTTTCTGGTATATTGATGTCTTTAACGAGGGGAAAGACATGTCCAATACCAAAGCCTACGCGGCCTTTAATAGCAAAGACGATTTAAAACCACACAGTATTAATTGTCGAGAACCCGGTTCCAGCGATGTCCAGATTGATATCACTTATTGTGGCGTTTGCCACAGTGATATTCATGTGGCGCATGATGATTGGGGCATGACGGTTTATCCGGTGGTGCCAGGGCATGAGATTATCGGTCGGGTAAAAGCCGTCGGTGCTGATGTCAAAAATTTTAAAACTGGTGATTTAGTTGGCGTCGGTTGTATGGTCGATTCATGCCGGCAATGTGATCCATGCCAAGCTGACTTGGAGCAACATTGCGAGCAGGGCATGGTGATGACCTATGGCAGTGAAGATCCATATCATGAAGGTGAGATGACCCATGGTGGTT
>CAZWVE010000295.1:0-2449 GCA_964636925.1 uncultured Marinicella sp. | reverse complement strand
TTCGGTGCGTTATGATGGTTCTTATCGGTCGATTGATTATCCCGGTGGTGATGTGCCGGCGGATATCGGGGTGTGTACCGATGTCGTGATTCGCAGTTACCGGGCTTTGGGGGTGGATTTGCAGGTTCTGGTGCATGAGGATATGAAAGCTCATTTTAGCGCCTATCCCTCGAAACGTATTTGGGGTTTAACAGGTACAGATCGCAATATTGACCACCGCCGGGTACCGAATTTGCAGACTTTTTTGACACGGCATGGCGAATCGTTGCCGATTTCTCAAACAGCAGATGATTATCTACCGGGTGATTTGGTTACTTGGATGTTGCCTGGTAACTTGCCGCATATCGGTATCGTAACGGATCAGCGGTCTGCCAGCTCAACACGGCCCTTGATTGTGCATAATATCGGTGCCGGACCGCAATTAGAAGATATTTTGTTCAGCTATTCAATCACCGGGCATTACCGTTTTGAGCCCGCTGATGAATAACATTATTAAAGAATCTGATGCCAAGACAGAAAATCATGTGAATGACCTAAAAGGCCTGAATCAATTGGCGCAAGAAGGCATTCTCGGGGTGATTGATGTGGTTGATTCTGTGCATCAAAGTGTCTTGAATTTAGGCGGTACGTTAAGTCAAAGTAAACAAACAAACGGCCTCACCGGTTTTATCTATCGCAGTATTCGGGCCACCACGCGACTATCTTACCGAAGCATTAATTTTGCCTTAAGCCGATTTACGCCGTTACTGCCTGATGTTCTACTAACAAAACGTCGAGACCACTGGGTTGCTGTGTTAAACGGCATCATTGGCGATCATTTAGCCGCCAGTGACAATCCCCTGGCACTTGAAATGACTTTAGTGTATCAAAACCAGGAAATTTCTATCCGGCAGGCGGCGATTCTGTGGTCAAACCCAAATGTTAAGCCTTTATTACTGATCCATGGTTTGTGTCTGAATGCCCAGTCATGGCAACAAAAAGATCATAACCATGGACAATCGCTGGCGGATAGCGGTCAATATTTGCCGATTTATCTGAATTACAACAGTGGCTTGGCAATTGCTGACAATGGCCGCAAATTGGCACAGTTAATGTCTGAGCTAGATACCTTAATGGGCGAACAGCAAAAAATAAATGTCCTGGCTTTTAGTATGGGAGGCTTGATTGTTCGCAGTGCTTTACAAATGGCAGAGAAAGACCAGAATTCGTGGCCACAACGGATTGAAAAACTGGTGTTTTTAGGCACCCCGCATCAAGGGGCCTTGTTAGAAAAAACCGGTCACTTGATGGAATACATCTTGAAAATAAGTCCCTACAGTGCGCCTTTTGTGCAATTAACGCAAATCCGCAGTCAGGGCATAAAAGGTTTGCGTCAAGGACGTATTCATGATGATGGTCAGTCGGTTCGGTTGCCCAGACACATTAAAAGTTATGCCATTGCCGGCACCGCAAAAGATGATAAAGCGCCCCATAAGAAAATGCTGGGAGATGGTCTGGTGACCGTGAATTCAGCGCTGGGTCGGCACCCCAAAAAATCCCGGCATACGGGCATCCCTAAGAAACTCCAGTATACGGTTTTTCATGTGTCTCATTTAGGACTGTTGTCCAGTAAAGAAGTGTATGGCCATTTAGAAAAAATCTTTATGGATTAACTGCAACTCAATTCAGACTAATGTATAAGGAACCTGCAAGAGCTGCGGTTACAGTCATGTAATTCACTTTATAGGACCTTATTAAACACTTTTCATGGTGCGTGATGTGATCGCCGCCAATAAGCTGATAAAAGCAAAAAACAGCAAAGCCACCGGAATGGCCAGTTGTGATAATAAAGCGCTGATAACACCGACCACCAGCAGCAGAACCCCCATAATGGTGTTGCTGACGGTGACATAGGTGGTGCGTTGGTTGCCTTCGGCTAAATCAACCACATAGGTTTTGCGGGCTAAACGTACGCCCTGGTGCGTTACCGACAGGGCAAAAAACAGAAAGCCATAGAGATAGGCATGCGAGGCTTCCGGTAACCAATTAACGCCCGCGGCGGCCAGACAAATTAAGGTGGTTATCACGGCAGTGTAGGTCATCACGCCCCGACTGTTGTGATCGGATTGGTTGCCCCAGAAAACACTGCTCAGGGCACTGGCCAAGCCGGAAATGGCGAGAAAGATGCCTAAACCAAACCAACTTGAGTGACTTTGTTCCGCCAGCATCACGATGTAGGGTGTCGCCAGGGCTGAGCTCAGCATTAGGGCGCGGGTTATAACAAAGTGTCTAAAAGGCGCGTCATTTTTCATCAAATCAATGGCCTGTTTAAAGGCATACCGGCCACTGCGGGCGCCATCAGTGGCGCCTTTGTACTCATTAATCATGCCATAAAGTAGGGCGGATAGACTGAATGTACCTGCGGCGGCCAGCAATAACCATAAGATATGAACCGTATCCATGGTCAAAC
>CAZWVE010000294.1:0-2469 GCA_964636925.1 uncultured Marinicella sp. | reverse complement strand
AGCACCGACATCATCATGAATATTTTGATAAATCCGACTGCGTTCTGCGGCCTGTATTTCAGTCACATGTGAAACGGCTTGCGATTGATTTTCGCTTATCGATATAGCTGACAGGTAAAGAAATAACTGTAAAGCCAGGGTTACGGCCGCAAACCACAAGTTATTTGACCAGTGGGGAACAATTAAAAAGGTCGCCACAAACAACAACGCATATAACCAAAGCGGCAATTGAGCAAAATGACCGTGCACCATTACCATCACCAGAACCCCAAATACAAGTAAACTGACCACAGCCCAAAACCATGCTTCACTCAAAAAACCTGACCACAGCAAGCCCAGCATTAATCCCGAAACTACTGTCAACAAACCAAAAATGGGACGCCGCGGCGTAGCCCATAGACTGATACTTAATAAATAAAAACACCCCACAAATACATGCAACGACAGGTTCTTCGGTAAAAACAAAACACCACAGGCCAGGGCAAAAAGGGTGATTAAGCGCAGATATTGGTCGGAACTATTAAAAAAATGCCAGGCCATCAACACACATAACAAAAATGACATGCCGACCGGGAGCCATTGTAATGTCATTCTTAATTGTCGCCCTGACCGGGTCGTGGGCGAATAACAGGCTGCAATCGGTTGACACGACTGCGCCTGTTATCTACTTTTTTGAGGCTTGGTGCATATAAACCGTGATTTTATCTGTTTTGCCGACCACGGCGTTTTGACCTCGGGTAACCAATAAAGCCTGCACCTGATGGGTGCCACGGGGCACCAGTTTAAAGGTATGACTGGACTCTTCGCCGGGAGCAGTTTTTTGCTCATTTAAAACAAACTGGACCAGATATTTCTGTTTTTGCATTTCACTTAACGGCATCACCGCCACTTCCAAATTACCGCCTGTGCCCCAAAGGTTTTCATTGGGTTGCGGTTTTGTCAGGGTAATATCCGTGTCACTACCGGCGGCCATGGATTCTTCATCAGTGGTTGACGGATTGCTGGTATCGGGTGACGGCGGTACCGATTCCACCACAGATAATTTCGGCAAGTCGGCTTCTTTGTAATTATCATTCAGCTTGGTTTCACTGTAATGGGTAACACCATGCTCATCGGTGTATTTATAAATGGTCTTATCCGCTGCGACGGCGATATTCAACCAAAACAATACTGTACAGATTAGGGTTAGCTTTTTCATAATTAATCAGTAAATAACATCTTCTCTCTGTTATACAACTTCACCGCAATCCATGCAAGTACCAAACCCACAATCAGGGTTCCGGCAATGGCCAGACCTATGGCGTCCCAGCCCACTGAATCACCACGCATCAGTTCGTTGATTACCAGGTTTTGACCTAAAATGGGTACCGACATCATCCACAATTGTTCTTTAATGGGCATGAACATCAGTAACATACTCGGTATCATCGGTACAATTAAAACCAAACCCACATAGGTCTGCGCTTCCCGGTAAGATTGCGCAAAAGCCGCAATGATGGTTTGTATGGCACCTGCCAACAGCGCCAATGGCGCCAGTACCAACAACATAATCAACATCACCTGTATGCCCATATTAAACCGCATACCCAACTTTTCACACGGATACCAGGGTACGGTTCATTTACAGGCCACCAAAGTTCATACCAGGGTCAACAAGCCAAACGCCACCGTGGCCGCTAACTTACCGGCCAACACCGTGTCTCTTTTGACCGGATTAAGAAACAGTGGTTCTAATGATTTACGCTCTTTCTCACCGGCGGTGGTGTCAATGGCCAAATACATACTGCCCATAAACAAGCCCATAATCAGGAAATACGGTAACACCGTTAACAACATCGCGCCACGTGATTCTTTGGTGGCCTGATCATGCTCCTCCACCATAATGACATTGGTTAAATTCGGTGAAATACCTCTGAGCTGCAAACGTTGGGTACCGATACTGCGCTCATATGCCGACAACAGTGACTGTAAGCGGCGAACACTGACTTTGGCCGTACCTTTGGCCGAACCATCATGATATAACATCACCTTCGCCGGTTGTCCCTGACTAAAGCGGTCCGCGAAATTATCGGCAATGGCCAACACCACATCATATTCTTTATCTTGAATGGCTTTTTCAGGATCGGCGTTAAAATCTAACACAGTGACATCCTGCGCTTCTAAAAAATCTATCAAATGGTGCGCACCACTTTGATTAATCACCGGCACTTCTAATTTTTGTTCGGCTTTATCCTGTTGCATCTTAATGCTGGTGTTCAAAATAATGACCATCAATATCGGACCGAACAAAGCGCCCATAACAATCGATGACATCACCGTGCGTTTGTCGCGGGCATTTTCCAGCACTTCTTTAAAAAATACCGTTTTAAAGGCTCTTAAACTCATGACAATTTCTCCCCGCCAACCAAAGACACAAAGGCATCTTCTAAATTTTCACCACCGGTTTTCTCACGTAACTGCATTTCACTG
>CAZWVE010000293.1:0-2471 GCA_964636925.1 uncultured Marinicella sp. | reverse complement strand
TCAGTTGCCAGAAGAAAATTGCGGATGTTGTCTGCGGCGGTCGAGTTAAAAGATTTACGGAGTCCACCTGGTAACCGGCTGGAAAAGCTATCCGGTGATAGGGTTGGTCAATACAGTATTCGAATTAACAGACAATTTCGAAGGAGTGCTGCTTTGCAGCACGACCCGCCGAGCCGGTTGGTGAGCGAAGCGAATCAGAGGCGGAGAGCGTAAAGTTATACGAAGTGTTCGCCGTGGCCGTTTTCACTATTGTCGGGAACAAAAGTGAATGAAGTCCCAAGAACACACCTTTTTGTTTTGTATGGAACGATGGGGCTTGTCATGTTGAAATTACTGATTATCATTGATGAGAGATAAAATGACACAATTATTACCCCCGGTTCATCCGGGCGAAATATTACGCGAAGAGTTTATGGAGCCACTTGCTTTATCAGCCAATGCATTATCCAAATCCTTGGGTGTAACAGCAGCACGAATTAATGAAATTGTCCGTGAAAAACGAGGTATAACAGCGGATACTGCTTTGCGCTTATCCAAGTATTTTAAAACCAGTGCTGAATTTTGGATGAATTTACAGCAACAATACGAATTGGAATTAGCACGACGAGAAGTGGGCACTGAAATAGATAAGCAAATCACACCTGTTTTAGCGTAATTTGAGCAGCAAAGTTAAAACAACAGTGGCTTAATGATAATGTCCCGCCTTTTCTGCAGCATTGGCCACTCCACGCGAACTATTGATGAGTTTGTGGCGTTTATAGAGAGCTCAATGGTGGTGTCCAAATACTTGCTGTTGCTCATTATCGCAAGAAACCGAATTACTGGTCTGAGAGGGAATAATCGTTGTTTTAAATAAGACATTCCAGGCCATAATAGCTGAAATTAAATTTAACTTAAAAAATGAATCGTTTTATTGTCTTTCTTATTAGTTCAACCCTTCTTTTTATTATGGTGTTTGGTTTGTTATCTGTTTACACCTCGCAGGGTGTTGTTTTTATGCCTGGGATTGAATCGGAAATGATGGATCAAATGTCCCATCAAGAGCTGAGTGAACTCTTGCAATCTCGTGGTAAAACTTTAGGCTTTATGGAAAACCTACAGTTTCAAATGGCTACATTGGAATTTTGGTCTCAGGTTTTACTGTTAACTTTCTGGGGGGTGATGGTTTCGACACTTGCTTATGGCATTGCCATGAAGTGGGGGAAAGATCGTGAATAATAAATTCTTGAGGACAATGACGCTACTTTTGCTTATGTCGTTTGTTTTTATCAGTGCGTGCTCACAAGAATCAACAGCTGATGGTGACGAGATGCCCGGCGGTGATCGTGATGCCCATGGCTGTATTGCTTCAGCCGGTTACAGCTGGTGTCCGCGGACGCAGCAGTGCGAGCGACCTTGGGAATTGGCTGAGCAATATGGTTTTGAAAATACTGAGGAAAACTATCGGGAATTCTGCAGTCAGAACGATTAAGAAACCACCTAATCAGTCAATCGTTTAGTTTAAAATTAGTTACAATAGGATAATAATAAATTTGAGTTCTTTTTATGACCCATAAAACCACCAATAAAGCTGTTTATATTGCCACCACTGAATCCAACAGCGGTAAATCCATTGTGTCGCTGGGGCTGATGCAGGCACTGTTAGGGAAGGTGGCAAAGGTCGGTTATTTCCGACCCATCATTGATGATCTGGCCCCCGGTAAAACCGATAATCACATTCATACGGTCATCAGTCACTTTAACCTCAATTTAGCGTTTGATGAGGCGTTTGCTTATCATCGCAGTGAGGTGGTTCGATTACTTAATGATGATAAAAAAGATGAGCTTATCCGGCGCATTATTGAACACTACAAGGTTCTGGAAGAACGCTTTGATTTTATACTGGTGGAAGGTACCAGTTTTTCTGCCACCGCTTCCATTAATGAGTTTGATATTAATGTACTGATTGCCCAAAATCTGGGGGTGCCGGCGATTGTTTTGGCCAATGCCCAAGACCGTTCCTTAAGTCAATTGGCGGGTCATTTACATATGGCCCACGATTCGTTCCGGGAAAAAGGTGTCGAGGTATTGGCGGCCATTGCCAATAAGGTCACCTCCGATAAATTGTCTGAGGTGGTGAGTGCATTAAAACAACAGTTACCCAAATCGGTGATGGTCAGTGCCATTCCTTTAAATCCGGTACTGGCCAACCCGTCGGTGAAGGAAATTGTTGCTGAACTGGACGCGGAGATTCTTTTTGGCGGTGACTATATCAATAACCGAGCCGGGCACTTTAGTGTTGGCGCCATGCAACTGCGTAATTATTTACCGCTGATTCAAGACCATGAACTGGTGATTACGCCCGGTGACCGTGCGGGCGTGATTTTAGGCGTGCTCCAGGCGAATGTATCAGCCAATTATCCACCTGTAGCAGGTATCGTGTTGACCGGTGGCTTGGTGCCGGATGATTCCATTATTAAACTCATTGAGGG
>CAZWVE010000292.1:0-2479 GCA_964636925.1 uncultured Marinicella sp. | reverse complement strand
AATACAGTGACCACATCATTTTCACGACAACCATAGGTCGATGCCGGATAACCCGAAATTAATCCAGGACATATATGAACGCCCCATTTATTTCAATGGTTTTTAGTTAATTTTAGCTTTCTGGGCAATGCTCAATTATACATAATATCACCTCATACACTTACCCACGGCCCTGTGCCGAGCAGCGGGGTTTGGGGCAGCGCCCCATTCATAACCTTATCAGCTTTGCTTATAAACAATGGTTTCGGACATATATCCGGCCTGTTTGTGAGGTCATTTTGTAGCCTCTGGCCTTGATGAGATCCGAACCTGACTTTCTTATCAGTCACTCGACCTTGATGGTCTTGTCCCAGAGCAGTTTAAAGTCAGGTCGGGTTACCTGTTGTTCATCATGCACTGCTAACTTGGTTGGCTTGTTTATTTTTTGGTCATTGTATATTCTGGGTTATAAGGCTGGTCTTTGGCGAGTACCGCCCAGATAATTCTGGCCATTTTATGGGCAGTGGCGACCACTGCTTTGTGCTTTCCTCGCCGTTGTTCAACCTGCTTGGCAAACCTTTTGAGGGAGCAGTCTTGCTTATAAGTACTCAGTACAATACGCCCACCGTGTATTAGTAATGTCCGCAGATACCTATCACCTCGTTTGGACATGCCCTGATTGACGATCTTGTTTCCACTGGCTTCGTGTTTGGGTGTCAGCCCCAGCCAGGCTGCAAAACCTCTTGCACTTTTGAAGTGCTTTGCATCACCCACTTGGGCTATCATCGCTGAGGCTGTAATCAAGCCGATTCCCGGCATCTGCATGATCCTCTGGTATTGAGGATGGGCCGTGGCCGTTTGTTCTATCTTGTGTTCTATCGTTTTAATTTTGGAATTTGATGTCCGCAACTCCTCAAGCATGTCATTAAGCATTGCTCTCATGGGAAAAGATAATTGATTACTCGCATCTTCGATAATTAATGGAAGCTGGGTTTTCATGATTCGATAAGAATGCGTTATGATGATGCCATATTCTGACAGAAAGCCCCTGATTTGATTGACTAATGAGGTGCGATCTCGGATTAACCTTTGTCTGATTCGATGCATCGCTTGCAGGTCTTGTTGTTCAGTGGTTTTTACTGGTACAAAATGAATTCCCGGACGTAAACTGGCTTCACAGATAGCCACCGCATCATGGCGATCATTCTTGTTGCCTTTAACGAACGGCTTTACATGCTGCGGTGGAATCAGTTTCACTTTGAATCCCAACGCCTGGAACTGTCTGCCCCAGTGATTGGCAGAATAGCATGACTCCATAATGATGGTTTCAGGTTTTGAATTGATAACTGACTCAATGAGTTTTTTACGTGTGACTTTTTTGTTGAACAGCATGTTGTTGTTTCTGCCCATGCCACAGATTTGGAATACAGTTTTTGCTAAGTCAATTGAAAGTGTTTTACAATGTTTCATGATGAATGTCTCCGGTTAGTAGTCCTTGTTATTTTGCAAGACAGGTACTTTGATACCGTCACTGGGGGCGTTCATCACATCAGTCATCAAAATTGTCAGAATATGTTGAGTTGTTTAGGTGTCTGTGATTAAGATTCTTTTAACGCGCCGGGTTTTTTGAGGAACGCGAACATGACGGCCAATACAATCAGGATTAGGTTAAAGCCGTTGAACCAACTGAGTAAGGGGTAATCGTATTTGATTAAATGGCTTAACACCACGGCTACGATGACCGCTAAAGTGGTTTGTCGGATGAGTTTAACCCATGTCATTAAGCGCTGTTGCTGTTGTGCGTGGCTGGGGTTGGCGAAAAAAAACCAGGCGGCAATCAAAAAGTAGCTTAACCCAAAACTTAAGGTCACGGCTGTGCCTATGAGTATTGAAGTTAATAAAGCCAGACTAAAGCTCAATGGTGCGCCCCAGATAATGCCCTGCCATAACGCGTACCAGCGGTTCACAAGTTGTCGTTTGATAAACCAGAGATTGACGCCGGTGGCCACCATAATTGTCATGGCAATGCCTAAAATAAAGTAAAGAGCTTTGACGGCAAAGGATCCGAATTGGCCGAAATGCAGTCGGTAGCTGGAATAAGCCACTTGTCGCCCCCAGTCACCGTCTGACATCTGTTTGGAGTCGATGTAATCGCCGTTGTTGTGGAAACGAAATACTTCTGAGTAAATTAAACGCTGGGGCATGTGTAAATTGACTTCAATGTATTGGCCCGGCTGGCCACCGTTTTTCAGGGTCACAAACATCAAATCAGCGTCAGGATATTGCGTTTGAAGTGTGTCTATCATGGGTTGTAATTGAACCGGTGCGGCAGGTTCTTCAAGGTCAAGTGGTGTCGTGAAAATGGTGTCCACGGCTTCACGTGTGGTCATGTTACGATCCAGTAAATCATAACCAAATAATGTGATACTAAACAGGCCGATATAAGCGCCGGTTAAACAGACGATAAAGAAAAAAGGCAGACTCCAGACACTTAAGCGGT
>CAZWVE010000291.1:0-2480 GCA_964636925.1 uncultured Marinicella sp. | reverse complement strand
CGATGTCGTTGCGACACCATGGATCAGCAATCACCGATTGCAGGGCACGTTCAACGGGTTGCAGTTTTTTCGGTAATGAGCTGATTTTAGGTCGATGTTGTAATTGTAAACGAGACAGTGTTTTGTATCGATCTCGTAAACCCGGCCAATTGTTGAGTATTTGTTGGCTTAGGTATTGGTTGTGTTTTATCCAATGATGCTTATGCGGCGTATGGTTTAAGCTGGCCAAAGCTGTAAGCCAATAATACAGCGCTTCATTGGCTTTACTTGACGGAAAACAATCAATCTCATGGGGTAAAAAGAAAAATTCGTTATGAAAGTGGGGCAAGGCCTGTTTAACACCTGAACCGGCCATTTTCTGCAGGAAAGTGCGATGACCATCATGAATATAATCCGAAGTTTCGGCAAGGCTTAAGCCGGGATCACCGCCCAGGGCACGAAAGAACACTGACAGTCGTTTGCCCAAATCGCTGAGTTTGACCGCCGCTTCGCGATAGCGAATGGTACTTTTATTGGTGATGTAATGGTGCCATTTGACACCAACCCATTCTTCCATAGCTAACTAATCATCGCCCAATTGGGCGTTCATAACCTGCATTAAGGCCTCAACCACTTCAATGTCATCACTTAAAGGCTCGGCAATCGCTGCGCGACAGGCATCTGATACAGCAATACCACTTTTAATTAAGGTGGCCGCATAAATCAACAATCGGGTGGAGGCAGATTCTTCCAGGTCATGGTCTTTGAGCTGTCGTATATGACTGGCCAAACGCGCCAGTAATTGAGCCAGCTCCAAATCGACACCAGCTTCTTTGGCAACAATCTGAGCTTCCATGGCTTTATTGGGGTAGTCAAAACTCATTGACATAAAACGTTGTTTTGTGGAGGGTTTCATGCCTTTAAGTAAATTTTGGTAGCCGGGGTTATAAGATACCACGAGCATAAATTCGGGCGGTGCATGCAGTAACTCACCGGTGCGATCGATGGGTAAAATACGACGATCATCGGTTAAAGGGTGCATCACCACAATGCTGTCTTTACGGGCTTCAACCACTTCATCCAAATAACAGATGGCACCTTCACGGACAGCCCGGGTTAAGGGTCCGTCCTGCCAGTAGGTTTCGCCATCACCAATAAGATGACGACCAATCAAATCCGAAGCAGTTAAATCTTCATGACAGGCAACCGTATAAAGTTTTCGACCGAGTTTTTCAGCCATATGCTGTACAAATCGTGTTTTGCCACAACCGGTGGGCCCTTTGAGTAATACCGGCAATTGATTGCGCCAGGCGGATTCAAATAAATCAACTTCGTTGTTTTGTTGTTGATAATAGCTGAGTGAATCGGATTGTTGTAGTGGGGAAGTTTTGGACATAATACGTATTTCTAAAAGAGAGGGCGGTCAAAGTGACCGCCCCTTGAGGGACTAAATTAAGATTTGAGGGCCGGGTTATTATGTGACACATCGATATGTTGATCAGATTCACCTTTAATCAGGAAACTACACAGGTAAACAATCAAACCAATCAGGAATACCACGCCGGCCGCTTCGCGTAACCAGTAGAAAAATTCAAGTTTATCTTGTACCACCATATAGGGTAACGGTTGGTCACCCATGCGTTGTAAGTAGACCTGGACAATACCGGCCGCAGTCAGGAACAAGGTAATAAAAACCATGGAAATGGTCATCAACCAGAAAGACCACATTTCCACCACCTGAGCTTTGTTTGAATTGGCCACACGGCCACGTAATTTCGGCATGGCGTAGGAAATGATACATAACACCACCATGACATAGGCACCGTAAAAGGCCATGTGACCGTGGGCTGCCGTGATTTGTGTGCCGTGGGTAAAGTAATTAACCGGCGCCAGGGTATGTAAAAAGCCCCAGACACCTGCACCCAAAAAGGCCATGACACCGGTACCTAGGGCCCATAACACAGCGACTCGATTGGCGTGGATACGACGACGTTTATTGACCATATTAAAGGCAAACAAGGTCATTAAGAAAAACGGTATCGGTTCCAGAGCACCAAAGATAGAGCCCAGCCATAACCAATAGCCGGGTGTACCGATAAAGAAGTAATGGTGACCGGTACCGATAATACCGGTAATTAACGCCATGGCGACAATAATATACACCCATTTATCGACCACTTCACGGTCAACACCGGTGGTTTTAATCAGGACAAAGGCGAGCAAGGAGGCTAAAATCAGTTCCCAAACACCTTCAACCCATAGATGCACAACCCACCACCAGTAGTATTTATCCAGTACCAGATTTTCAGGGTTCACAAAAGCAAACAGGAATAATAAAGCCAAGCCCACCAGGCCAGTAAGCAGGACCACATTAATCACTGTCTTACGACCGGATATAACGGTCATGCCGATATTGTATAAAAAGCCCAGACAGACGATGACAATACCCACTTTACCGATGGTCGGTTGTTCCAGGAACTCACGGCCCATGGTCGGTAAGA
>CAZWVE010000290.1:0-2480 GCA_964636925.1 uncultured Marinicella sp. | reverse complement strand
ATATCCAATAACGTTGTCGGGCAAATATCAGGACAGTGGGTAAAACCAAAAAACACGACACTGTAATCGCCTGCCAAATCATCAAGCGACACCGTATCACCGGTTTTAGAAATTAATTCAATATCCTGTAAAACCAAAGGTTGTGGAAAAACCTTCAGTGCTTTGAAATCCAGTGAATGTATCCGGTCGCTCTGATCGTTCTGACAAGCCGCCGTAAATAATAAAATAAATACCGGTAGTAATACCCGCATGAGAAACTCCGTGGTTACAGACCTCTGCAGAGGTCACAATTAATTAATGATTGCCAATTGACATAAAAAGAGGCATTGTAATATGTTTTGGCAATTTCAGCTAATTCAAGTATGACGGTCGCACAATTATTTAAGCAACTGATTGAGCAACTCAATCAAGCCGAGGTCGATTATGGTCAGGGCGGTAGCACGGCAGAAGATGATGTGGTGTTATTACTGATGACCGTGTTGGCAATGGATTTTGACACCTTAAACCGGGCCGCTAATCAGGTCATCACTGAACAACAACAGCGGCAAGCCAGGGCATTGGTGCAACGCCGGATTGTCGCTCGTGAACCCATGGCCTATGTGGTGGGTCGTGCTTATTTTGCCGGCCTGGCCTTTCAGGTGGATGAACGTGTGTTGATACCGCGTTCACCATTTGCAGAGCTCATTGATATTGGTTTTCAGCCGCATGTGCGGATGTCTGAAGTGCACCGGGTTTTGGATTTATGCACAGGTAGTGGATGTATCGGCTTAGCCATCGGTCATTATTATCCGCATTGCCGGGTTGATTTGGCTGATATCTCCGCTGCAGCCTTACAGGTGGCGGCCGCTAATTGCAAGCATTTGAATTTATCATCACGTTGTCGCTTGATAGAATCTGATTTATGGCAAAACATCACGACACGCTATGATCTCATTGTCAGCAATCCACCCTATGTGGGTGCGCAGGAGTATCGGCAATTACCGCCTGAGTTTTCGCATGAGCCGTCGATGGCTCTGGTGAGTGCGCTTGATGGTCTGCTGATTCCTGTGAAGATACTGGCCGGAGCAGCTGAATACCTTGCAGAAGAAGGGTCGTTGTTTTTAGAAGTGGGCTACAGTGATGCTGCCTTAACAGCGGCATTCCCCGAGGTTCCTTTTCATTGGCTCAGTTTTACGCAAGGCGGTCAAGGAATATGTGTTTTTACGCGCCATGATTTGATAAAATACCAACCTTATTTTACTGACTTCTTAGAACGTCATGTCGCATAACACATTTGGTAAAAATTTACGATTTACGTCTTTTGGTGAATCCCATGGCAGTACCATTGGTTGTGTCCTGGATGGTTTCCCGCCGGGTATGCCAATTACCACGGATGAAATTAAACACGAATTACGGCGGCGTGCCACGGGTCGCTCAAAGCACACTTCACAACGACGCGAGCAGGATGATGTGCAGATTGTCAGTGGTGTGTTTGAAGGTAAAACAACCGGTCATCCGATCGGCCTAATCATTGAAAACACCGATGCCAAAAGTAAGGATTACAGCAACATTGCCACGCAAATCCGTCCGGGCCACGGTGATTACAGTTATTGGAAAAAATATGGTATTCGTGATTATCGTGGTGGCGGGCGTTCATCGGCACGGGAAACCACCATGCGCGTGGCTGCCGGTGCCCTGGCTAAAAAGTGGTTAAAACATCAGCATGACATTGAAATCACCGCCTGGCTGTCCCAAATCGGTGACATTCAATTGTCGGCCGGCGATTTGTCTAAAATTGATGACAGTCCTTTTTTTACCGGTGAGATTGACCGGGTCTCTGAATTAGAAGACTTTATGCACAAATTACGTAAATCCGGTGATTCCGTGGGTGCCTGTATCAGTGCCAAAGCGGTGAATGTACCGGCCGGATGGGGCGAACCGGTTTATGGCAAGCTGGATGCGGAATTGGCTTTGGCCATGATGAGTATCAATGCCACCAAAGGTGTGGACATTGGTGCCGGCTTTGATTCCGTGGCGCAATCAGGCAGTGTCCATCGCGATGAAATCATCGATGGTGAATTCCAAAGTAACCATGCCGGCGGTATTCTGGCCGGCATTTCTACCGGACAAGACATTACCCTGAAAGTGGCTTTTAAACCGACCTCGTCTTTACGCTTACCGGCACAAAGCATCAACGAGGCCGGTGATACGGTCACCGTAGTCACCAAAGGCCGACACGACCCTTGCGTCGGTATCCGCGCCGCCCCCATTGTCGAAGCCATGATGGCTTTGGTGTTAATGGATCACTGTCTGCGCCATGAAGCCCAGATTAATAGTAGCCAACACAGTTTTGAATGATAAATGATGAATAGAGCATTAAATATTGCCATTGTCGGTGCCACCGGTGCGGTGGGGCGGGTGATTCTTGAATTACTCGAAGCGCGGGATTTTCCGGTACAGAAACTGGCCTTGCTGGCCAGTGCCAACAGTGCCGGTGAAGT
>CAZWVE010000289.1:0-2496 GCA_964636925.1 uncultured Marinicella sp. | reverse complement strand
ATGAATTTCTGCAGTTTTCCAAACAACAGGGCAACGACCTGAGCACACCGAATCCGCAATTTGATTTTCCCGGTTTACAGGCCGGTGATCGCTGGTGCTTATGTGCCACCCGCTGGCTGCAAGCCTATAAAGCCGGTATGGCACCCAAAATTTACCTGCGCAGCACCCACTTTCGCACCATGGAAGTGGTGGATATAAAAATCCTTAAAGCCCATGCGCTGGATGTGCAGTAAATTAAAAACAATAATTTGCAACAGCCAGATAAATTAATAAAATATAATTTCAGGATTACAATTATGAACAAGCCAACCCTTTTAATCGCCATCATCTTACTTAGTCTCGGTATGACAACTGTTAAAGCCGATACCATTTTAGGGCTGTACGCCGGCTATCATTACTGGCAACATGATTTGGCGGATGATATTGAATCAAATTCATCCAATCAAAACCGTTCAGAAACCGGCAATATCTTTTACTTTGCGTTAGAACATCCGGTGCCTTTTCTGCCAAATGTAAAATTACAGCAAAATGAAGTTAAAGGTCAGGTTACAGGTACATTTCAAATAATTGGCATCGACGGCACTATCCAAAACATTAAGACAAGATCAGTAACGGACCTAAGCCACTCAGATATTACTCTCTATTATGAAGTGCTTGATAACTGGGTTAATCTGGATATCGGCTTGAGTGCCAAATACTTTGATGGAAATGCCGTATTTTATGATCAAGACATAAGTCGGGGCAGAAAAGATATCGACGAATGGATTCCTTTACTCTATGCCAAAGGCCAATTTGACTTACCGTTTACCGGTTTATCCGCTTATGGCAGTCTTCAAACACTCAGTTTAGGCAGCGATGATGTCATCGATTTCGAGGCGGGGCTGAACTATGAAACTAAAATGGGCCTCGGTGCCACCCTCGGCTACCGTGTTCTGGACGTTGATATTAATAAGAATAATGGTTTACGTTACAATAACAGCTTAGACGGATTTTTCCTGGGTGTGAATTTTCATTTTTGATTTTAAACGCCCTGGAGTCACAATAAGTTATCTGCAATGATTAAAACTGTTGAACCTATTGATACGGATTAGATATTCCCAACTTATCCAGTAACTCAATTTCCAGGGCTTCCATGGCTTCGGCTTCGGTGTCTTCGATGTGGTCGTAACCCAATAGGTGGAGACAGCCGTGGATGGTGAGGTGAGCCCAGTGGTCAATGATGGCTTTGTTCTGATCACGCGCTTCCTGTTCCACGATGGGCGCGCAAATGGCGAGGTCGCCGAGATGGGTGGACACAACGAAATCAGGGATTTCGGAAGGAAAAGACAAGACGTTGGTGGGCTTATCTTTTTGGCGGTAGGTTTTGTTGAGATCCCGGCTTTCGGCCTGATCAACAATTTTGATGCAAATTTCGCCTTTGGTATCTAACTTTTTAGCGACCTGATGCAACCAATTCTGAAACTGGTCAATATCAGGTGCCGGTAGCTTATCTTCGTTTATGAGATCGACTTGAATCATTCACATGACTGGCTAAACAATAGTTATTGATTATCGTAAGCATCAACAATTTTTTGCACCAGGGAGTGTCGCACCACGTCTTTGGATTTAAACCATGAAAAGCTAATGCCTTTAATGTCTTGCAGGATATTCATGGCATGCTTTAAACCGGATTGTTCACCGGGACGTAAGTCTATTTGGGTGATATCGCCGGTGACCACCACCGTGGTGTTAAAGCCGGTGCGGGTCAGAAACATTTTCATTTGTTCAATGGTGGTGTTTTGTGCCTCATCCAGAATCACAAAGGCGTCATTCAGGGTTCGACCGCGCATAAAGGCCAGAGGAGCAACTTCAATTTCGTTCTTTTCCAGCATTTTTTCGACTTTATTATGGCCGAGCATATCGTACAAGGCATCGTACAAGGGGCGTAAATAGGGATCGACTTTCTCACTTAAATCACCGGGCAAAAAGCCCAAACGTTCACCGGCTTCCACTGCCGGCCTAACCAGTACCAAGCGTCTTACCCGATCGGTGACAAAGGCTTCCACGGCGCAAGCCACAGCCAGATAGGTCTTACCGGTGCCCGCCGGGCCGATACCAAAATTAACATCATGGGTCATGATATTATGCAAATAGGCTTTTTGGTTATCAGAGCGCCCGGTGATGACACCGGCTTTGGTTTGAATGGCCACATCCTGGGGCTGGTAATCGGGTCTGCTGGCATTACCAGCCAGAATAACATGCACAATTTCGGGGTTCAGCGCCTCTTTTTTGGCTTCTTTCGCCAACAAATTCAGCATGTGAACCGCTTGATTGACCTGCGCTTCTTTACCTGATATTTGAAAATTCTGGCCACGTGCTTTAATGTCGGTGTCGGTGTGTTGTGCCAACATTTTCAAGTGGGTGTCGTGCAACCCATACAGATTAATTAAGCTGCCATTATTGATATCGGGAAAATTGAGTTTACGAACCGAGTTGTTATCAACTTGTTGGTCGTTG
>CAZWVE010000288.1:0-2534 GCA_964636925.1 uncultured Marinicella sp. | reverse complement strand
AAAAATCTATTCAAAAGGACAAAAAAGTGGTGCATAAAGCCAACCAACCCATCGATAATAAAAATCCATTAGCTGTAAAAAAGCAAAGTACATTTGATTATGATTTAATTAAAGATAAACGCTTTACAATAGATAAATTTCAGTTTCATGTTCCCATAACCCTAAACTTTAAAGCGACAGGCGGGGATTTTATCAATCAGGATGTGTTGACTTACCTTAAAAATAATCCTGATGTAAACATCATCGGCATTGACCGGGGCGAACGCCATTTGATTTATATTTCACTGATTGACCAGGAAGGCAATATTTTAAAGCAAGAAACGCTGAACACGATTGTCAATGAAAAATACAATATTGAAACACCTTACCATACCTTGCTTGCTATCAAAGAAAAAGAACGGGATGCTGCACGCAAAAACTGGGGAACGATAGAAAATATTAAGGAGCTGAAAGAGGGTTATCTTTCGCAAGTGGTCCATAAAATTGCCAGAATGATGGTGGAACACAATGCCATCGTGGTCATGGAAGATTTGAATTTTGGTTTCAAACGCGGGCGCTTTAAAGTAGAAAAACAAGTGTATCAGAAGTTGGAAAAAATGCTGATCGACAAGCTCAATTATTTGGTATTTAAAGATAAAGCACTGAACCAATTAGGCGGCTTGTACAAAGCTTTACAGTTAACTAATAAATTTACCAGCTTCAAGGATTTAGGCAAACAAAGTGGATTTTTGTTTTATGTGCCGGCTTGGAATACCAGTAAAATAGACCCCACCACAGGATTTGTCAATCTGTTCAATACGAAATACGAAAATGTAGAAAAAGCTCAAAAGTTTTTTGACAGTTTCCAATCTATTCGATTTAACTCAGATGAAAACTATTTTGAGTTTGTTTTTGATTACAACGATTTTACGACTCGAGCAGAAGACACCAAAACAGATTGGACGGTATGTACTTTTGGTGAGCGGATTTTAACATACAGGAATCCACAAACAAACAATCAATGGGACAACAGGGAAGTAAACCTTACGGAAGCATTTGAAGATTTATTTGGCAAGTTTACTATTGCTTATGGTGATGGCAACTGCATTAAAAAACAGATTATACAACAAGAGAGTAAAGACTTTTTAAAATCCTTGTTGGATTTGTATAAACTCACCTTGCAAATGCGAAACAGCATCACCAACAGTGAGATTGATTATTTGATTTCTCCAATAAAAAACCGTACAGGAGCATTTTACGACAGCCGGAAAGCCGATGCCACACTTCCACAAGATGCCGATGCCAATGGTGCATACCACATTGCCAAAAAAGGATTGTGGGTGTTGGAACAAATCAATGATTTCGAAGAAGAAGATTGGAAGAAACTAAAATTAGCCATTAGTAATAAAAACTGGTTGAATTTCGTGCAGAATTAGAATTTTTATCAGCCAGACACACTCGTTCTTTGACATTTTGAAACCAATTGATTATGGAAACATTTTTACAAATTACTTATTTGAACGACTTTGTATTTTGCCCATATTCCATATACCTTCATCAGGTATTTGATAATAATGTTGAGGATTTGTATAGCGCAAATCCTCAACAAAAGGGCAAAGCAGAACATTACGATATCGATGTTTCTGAAAAAGTGGAAACCGAACGATCAAGAGAACCTAATATTTTAAAAGGTATTTATGTGATTTCCACCAAACTCGGTGTATACGGTAAAATAGACACGCTGTATGTATTGGACAAAAAACTAGTTGAAAGCAAATACAGTATTACCACACTCTATCAGGGTTACTATTACCAATTGTGGTCTCAATATTATGCTTTGATAGAAATGGGATATGAAGTGGAACAACTTTCTTTTTATTCCATAAAAGACTGCAAAGAATACCCCATAGCTTTGCCGAACCGCGAAAATTTGAAAGAATTGCGAAACCATATCCGAAAGATAGCAAGATTTGATTTTGGATCTGAAATTAAAGTTAATCCCACAAAGTGTAGGCATTGTATTTACGCTTCCCTTTGCGATAAGACTGATCTCGACCATGTTTACGCATAAGGACATTGAAAACCGAAGCTTATTTGTTATTAATGGGACCAAACATCAACGGCTTAGAGTATCTGCCGGTAGGTTGATGCTTGAAAATGAAGAAACCCGAAAAGCAATTACAAAACTTCCTTTTCCCAAGATTTTGAGCTTAATGATAATTGGACATACAACTGTAACAACGGCATTAATTGAGCATTGCAACAAACACGGTATACCGATGGTTGTGATGAAACCCAATTTTAGACCTGTATTTTATTTTGGCAATATGGCAGAAGCCAATTTTTTGTTGCGGAAAAAACAATTCGAACATCACAAAGGCATTTTGCCCATTGCTCAGATTCTGATTTATAACAAGATGTTCAATCAACTTAAGCTGCTTGAAAAGACGAGAGAAAAGAATAATTTAACTTTGAAAGCAAAAACACTTATTAAAAACACCTTTAAATCAATTGATACGGTATCGGATTTTAGAGAATTGATGGGTTTGGAAGGA
>CAZWVE010000287.1:0-2539 GCA_964636925.1 uncultured Marinicella sp. | reverse complement strand
AATGCCCGTTTACGCCCGGGTTCACCGGCGATAGATAATGCACAATCCATTTCGCTGTTAGCCTTAGGCGATAGCCCGTTTATTGATGCTGATGGTGGCTTACGCATGAAAAAGAAAGGTAGTGGCGCAGCACTATTGGATATCGGTGCTTATGAATCGGGCGATGTGTTTTATACCCATGTTAATAAAGGTACGGGCTCTTATATCAGCACTTTGGATCATCCGGATTTGAACGGCGACAGTGGTGCTGATGACGTCCATAGCACATCTAATTATTCTTTTCAGGGTGCTTTTGGTCCCTATAACAATGACAATGAGGCCATTTATTATACCGCCGGGAAATGGCGGGTATTTAATGAAGGTTTTGTCGATATCGAGCCCAATGCTGCCTTTAACGTGGTGAAATTCGGTGCCGTCAACAATACGTTTGAACATGAAGTAACAGTAGCCGGCAACAACTACACCAGCATTGATAAGTCCGGCTTGAATGGTAATTCACAACGTATTTTACAGGTGACCCAGCATTGGACCGGTACCTACAATGACCATCCACCCGGTGTCTGGTACGGCTTTGGCAAATGGCAAATATCGAATTTTGATTTGGTGAATATTCCCAATGGTGCCAACTATAATGTTTATTATCAGGAACCCAGTAAAAGTGCCTGGGAGCATGTGGCTTCTTCGACTAACATAGTATCCAACTGGACCGTTTTAGATAACCCCATAATTAATGGCGTGTCTTGTGCCCAGGTGCACGTCACCCAAAGTGCCTCACAAGGGGTATTTAACGCACACCCCATCGGAGTCTGGTATTCTGGTGGTCATTGGAATATTTACAATCAGGATTTAGCTACAATGCCGGTGGATGCTGCCTTTCATGTGGTGGTCAGTCCCGAACAGGTGGCTGCATGCTCCGATTTAATTTTTAAAGATGGTTTTGATTAAGTAACTATTTCGCCTAAAAAAACCCGGCTTAATGGTCGGGTTTTTTTGTGATTTATCCGGGCCGGCCATCAACCCGCGGTTTAAACCAAACCGGTAGGTAGCGAATAACAAACAGCAAAAAAGCCAAAGCCCACAGAGCACCGGAAATCAGCATGCCGTTAAAATGACTGAGCACACCGAGCATTGGCAGAAATGATCGAACCAGTACCGCCAGCACCAATAACATAAAAATGGGTGTCAGCACTTTCGGTGGCTGATGCAGATTACGGCCACTGTGGCCATAACTGACACGGGTCATCATACCGACCGTAATCATGCCCAAACAGCCGATGGTCAGGATATGTAAAGCCAGGTAGTAAAACCCGGGTTGCCATACTGTCAGGAACATCGCCATAAAGCCGATAATCAGCATGGCATAACCCACATGTAAAACCCACACCAGGGGTTTGCGCCAAATTTGATTATTGTACCAACCGAACAGACGAACACTGTGAATCACAATATTAATAACGGTTAGACCAGCCCACAGCCAGGTAATCTGTGGCACGATGCTAAGAGCCAGTATCCAGGCAATCATGACAGGCGGAATGGCTAATTCAATAACTTTAAATCGCTTGGCCACATAGCGCTCGGCTACGCCGTTTTGGCTGAACATCGGAAATACCCGACCGGCCATTATAATGATTAATAACAATATCCAATAAAACACAAAATTAGTCAGTGCCCGTGCCCAGGCGTAGTCACCGGAAAGAATCGCGATATGGACCGAGATATTGATGACAGCAAACAAACTGACCAGACCAATCATAAAGTAATTGCGTTTGTTGCCGGCTTTAATCAGCGGAATAGCCATCATGACGGCCAACATCGGTAAATACAAGCTATCGACGAAAGCCACTGACCAGCTCGGCAAACCGGGCAGGAACGACACCAGCCGCCCCATCAGCCATACAAAACTCAGTACTGCCAGAGTTAAAGGCGTGGATGTTGGTCGACCAGTCCAATTACCGATGGCCGTCAGTAAAAAACCGCCGATGACTGCCATGGTATAGCCAAACACCATTTCATGGGCATGCCATAAATTGGGTGTGTAATAAGCCAAACCGGAAAAAATAATGCCGTGATGCTGATATAAAAGCCAGGCCAGAATAAGGCCAAAGCCAGCCACACCGGCCAGTAAAAATAAAGACCGGAAGCCCAACGCAAACACACCAAAATAGGAACGGGGTAAATCTGATTGTCTATTTTTCATGCAGGCATTATAGACAGGCGATATACAAATTGGGTTGATTTGGGTCAAAAAATTGATTGATTCCGGCGTTAAAGGTCACAATAATGATGCTTTGCACTCAGAAAACCAGGCGATGCCAAGCAATCATTCAAAACAACGACAAACCGCCGCTTTTGCCTTGTTGTTCGGCGCAGTATTAATCAGTACCTCCAGTGTCTGGGTAAAATTGGCTGATTTGGCACCGACGGTCAGTGGCTTTTATCGTATGGCGATTGGCGGCGGCTTGCTTTTAGTGATTTGTCTTATCACCCGTCGTTCCTTATGGCACAGTGGTTCTTATGCCCATAAACTTTTTTTTGCCGC
>CAZWVE010000286.1:383-2548 GCA_964636925.1 uncultured Marinicella sp. | reverse complement strand
ATTTTGATTTTCAGTACCAAAATATTCGATGCCGTGAACAAACCAGTCTACCTGATACGACTGCTAACCGTAAAAAGCTTGAGGCTATGTTGGAAACAATTGAAGCTGAAATCACTTTGGGATGTTTTGAGTATGATAAATATTTTCCGAATAGCCCAAGAGTGGCGCAGTTTAAGGAAATCAGAAATCTTAAATCAAAACACATCAGAGGAATTCCGACCTTTGGTGAATTTATTGAGTTGTGGCGAGAAGAGCTTTGGCCGACCTGGAGAAATTCATACCGAGTGACTGTTTCTGGTCTTATCAGAAATTATCTAAAACCAGCTTTTAAAGATGAGATTTTAGATGACATTAAAAAGGCAGATATCATGCAGTTTAGAACCAGGCTCTGCGCGATTAAAAAGCCAGATGGCTCAAGTATGACTAATCAGCATATCAACAGAGTCATGTCTATGCTCGGTACAATTTTGGGCGAGGCAGCTGATAGGTATGAGTTTGTGTCTACTTTTAGAGGTATAAAACCATTAAAGATCAAAAAGCCTGAAATCGAGCCATTTAGTCTTGATGAGGTGTATTTGATACTTGATACCATTCGAGCAGATTATAAAAATTATTATACAGTCAGGTTTTTCACAGGTATGAGAACTGGTGAGATTGATGGTTTACAGTGGCGTTATGTGGATTTTGATAATCGTATGATTTTAATCAGGGAAACCTGGGTTAGAAGTCGAATTGAAATCACTAAAACAGATGCGGGCCAAAGAGAAATTTTGATGTCAGAGCCTGTTTATGAGGCTTTAAAAAATCAGTATGAAGTAACTGGCGATAAAAAGTTTGTGTTTTGTTCTAAAAGAGGAACCCCTCTTAATAATCAAAACACCATTAAACGTGTATGGAATCCTATTCTGAAATATTTAGGCTTGCGGCAAAGACGGCCATACCAAACACGTCACACAGCTGCGACTTTATGGTTGGCAAGTGGTGAAAATCCAGAATGGATCGCCCGGCAAATGGGCCATTCAACCACTGACATGCTTTTTAAAGTTTATTCAAGATATGTGCCAAATTTAACACGCCAAGATGGCAGTGCTTTTGAAAAGCTTTTGGAGAAACAAAATAAGTCGTAGTTGATTTGAAGTTATCAGGTTGGAAGCAGCTTGCCATTTCAAATTTCAACAGACCATTGTTTTTGAATTAGGTTTTTTTCTTAGTAAGGAAGTTATAGGCTTTTCGTTTGACTTTCTAAGAAAATTTGGTTTTTAAGTAAGCCAGTAAAATGATGGTACATATTAAATAACTTTCAGTTATTTTATGTTTTTTTTAATTATTTTAATGAGGTATTTATGAATAAAGAAACTACATTTTTAACTACAGACGAATTAGCAGAGCGTATTAAATACGATGCTCGAACAATTCGTAATTCTTTAAAAGATGCGGTACTGATTGAGGGTGTACATTACATCAGACCTTTTGGTGGCCGTAAAATTTTATATGTATGGGAACGTATTCAAAAGGATATGTTTAAGCATTCACAGGCGACTACAACCATCCCTATGGCAAGTGGAGGAGTTCTCAATGAAAGATATTAATAAAAGAAAAGAGACCGCTAAGCCATCTATTGATTTCGTGGATCAAAATATGCATTGCTGCAAGCAAACCGGCCTCTCAGTCACATCTGAGAAACAAGGAATCATTAAACAGATGTTAAACAGGATTATACCTGAAAAAACGATTCATTTTTTTAAGTATGTTTACCCATGTTTGACCTATATTATATCGATAGACTTAAAAGCGATAAAAATCAGAAATTTAATTTTCAGTCGATACTATTGTAGTTGCTAATGTGGATTGATTTCAGTTCTAGGGTGGCGCTACGGTCGCCACTCCTGGGCTGGAGGTGTTGCCACATTAACACCCATTACAATATGCTATAATTTATTAATGAAATATTTTATATGAAGGTACTGATGAACGATTTTAAAAAGCGTGAAAAAGAAATAGAAGAAATTTCAAGTAGCTTAAAAAAATTGCTTGATGGCTTAGATGGTGATAAAGCCAATTCAGTTAGCCAAGAAGAGGCAGAGGCTTTTATGGTTCTTGATTTAATATTGGCGGGTGATCGAGAAAAATTATCATCATTACCAACGAGTAAAATTATTTCATTT
>CAZWVE010000286.1:0-373 GCA_964636925.1 uncultured Marinicella sp. | reverse complement strand
TGACCCTCATAATCAATATATTGGTGATGTTGTGATTGATGAAGAAGAGCTTTTATCGGTTTTAACTTTTTTGGGTAAAGAAACTTCACAAAGAGCACATGCTGCACTTGATGAATCACACAAAAACATTAATGAAGCATTAAATAAAATCAATTCTAAAGAATAGCAAAATTCTCTGTTTTCAAAGTTTAAAATCAATCGGCTGACATTGGCTTAAATCGATAACTTTCTTTTCATTGAGTAAGTCAAAATTGCTTTGCATTAATAGCCAACTTTCCGGCGACCGACCAACTACTTTAGATAATCTTAAAGCCATATCCGGGAGTAATTTGATTTGACAATTAACCAAACGACCAAAAGTTAAAGGACTGAC
>CAZWVE010000285.1:2007-2554 GCA_964636925.1 uncultured Marinicella sp. | reverse complement strand
TCGGCTCCTCGGCCCTGATGCGCCAGGCCACGGTACAAGTCTTACACCATATTGCCCAACGCAAAGTCTTTGGTGAGTTATTGATTAATCAGCCATTAATGCAAAATGTGGTCGCTGATTTATGTCTGGAATCTGAAGCCGCCCTGGCACTCACCGCACGGGTGGCCCATGCTCTGGACCACCAGGACCAACAGCATGAACGTGATTTGGTTCGCTTGCTGACTGCAGTCGGTAAATACTGGATTTGTAAACGCGCTTCGATGCACATCGGCGAAGCCCAGGAATGCCTGGGCGGTATCGGTTATGTGGAAGAATTACCACTGGCCCGCCTATATCGGGAAGCACCGGTGAACTCCATCTGGGAAGGCAGCGGCAACGTACAATGTCTGGATGTCATCCGCGCCATTCATAAACAACCGTCTTGCTACCAATCGTTTATCAAAGAATTAGAAAAATCCAAGGGCAGCCACAACTTATTTGACCAAACTGTGGATGAACTCAAAGCCCTTTCCGGAAAAGACTTCACCCAGGTATCAGCCCGCTTTTA
>CAZWVE010000285.1:0-1997 GCA_964636925.1 uncultured Marinicella sp. | reverse complement strand
TGGAAAAAATGGCCAAAGCCATGCAAGCCGCCCAACTGATTCTGATGAACAATAATTTAATCAGCGACGCCTTCTGTGAAGCCCGGTTGGCGCCAAGTTCAGGCCTATGTTTTGGCCAATTACACAGCGCCATGGATATGAATGCCATTTTGGAAAGGGCTTTTATTATCGACTAATCAATCGAGTCCATGATGTCAGTCTTGGTAAACACAGCGACAACTTCTGGACTATCAAATAATCTTAATATACCGTATAATACGCCGCCATGAGTTTATCCAAACAACAAACTGAAGCCCTGCAACAGCGCAGCAACCAGCAATGCGAACTGTGCCGCTCCGAAGAAAATCTAAGTGCTTTTTTGGTGACGCCCAAAGAAGGCAACGATATCAGCGACTACGTTCACATTTGCGAGCAATGTCGCCGTCAAATTGACAACCCTGAAAACATGGATGTCAATCACTGGCATTGCCTGAATGACAGCATCTGGAGCGAAGTCCCAGCCGTTAAAGTACTTGCCTGGCGGGTTTTACAACACCTGCAAAAAAACCATGGCCCACAGGATTTATTGGATATGATCTACCTTACGGACGAAGAAAGCACCTGGGCACAATCCGGTTTCAGTACGGGCGATGCTGAAAAACACCGTGACTGTAATGGCCATGAGTTAAATGATGGCGATGACGTCAGCCTCATCAAAGACCTCAAAGTCAAAGGTGCCGGCTTCACCGCCAAACAAGGCACCAAAGTCAAAGGCATCTCATTAGTCCCCAACAACCCCGCCCAAATCGAAGGCCGCGTCGAAAGCCAACGCATCGTGATTCTCACTGAGTTTGTTAAAAAACAATAGAAAACCGACAACCGCGAAATCCTCGGCCTTGAGCCGGGGATCCAGTTCATAGAGTGAACAAAAGCGAATCTTTTCAATAACTCTACAGCATTCAAAACCCAAACATGGGCTTCCGGGTCAAGCCCGAAAGCGTCGCTAATTTTTAGATTTTTGTTGGGTTTCCTTAAGAGCCGAGCTTCTCAATCTAATAAAAAGCTATTTCAAAGACTTCACCGCCAAAGCCAACATCACATAAGCCCAGCCGTGGAAAATCATTTCAATGGCAATCATCAGACCAATAAACCACAGTGCTGATTCCGGCCATTGAAAGAAAATCATAACACCTAACGCCAGTGAAATAACACCGGCAAACACCAACCAACCCCAGTTCAGGCCGTAACCTTTTAGTTGAAAGCCCATCACAATGCGGAATAATCCGGTGATAATAAAAGCTGCGGCCAATAATGCCGTCAGTGCCATGGAACCGACCACGGGCTCAGTAATCAGCATAATACCCGCAAGCAAATAGATGGCCGCAATCAACACGTGTCCGAGGATGCTTTTCCAGCCCGTGTGTTTAAACGCCTCAAAAACCTGCACCACACCACCAATTAACAGCAACACCCCAAAAAATAAAATCGTTACTACGGTCATGGCCACACTGAGACCCAAACCGATGGTGCCCAGGATAATAAAGACAAGCCCCAAAGCCAACAACCAACCCCATTTTTGTGGTAAATCACCAATAACAAGATTCGGATCAAGACGGTTATTTTGATTTAATTCTGACATGACAACCTCCAAATGAGAAAACATTATTTTAGCATAGATTAAATTGAGACTTGTTTATTGTAGTAGGTTGGGCTGAGCGCAGCGACGCTCAGCGCCAACTTACTGTATTGCCAATATTTATCAATATAACCTACCGCTGAAACTGCTTATTCCACATGGAAAAAATTGTCAGATTCCATCCTTGTAATTTATAGAAATCCATCTATCACCAATATAAGCCCTATTTTTGGATACTTTAATGTAATTCTGTAGACAGTTTATGGTGGGAAACATAACATTAATCTTAATTTTACTGATAGCAGGGGATGGACTGATGCGCATACTGACTATTTTATTGTTTTGTTTTTATGGCTTTAATGTGCTTGCGGATAAATGTGGA
>CAZWVE010000284.1:0-2556 GCA_964636925.1 uncultured Marinicella sp. | reverse complement strand
CCCGACAAGCGCTGACACAAGCCGTTAAAGAACGTATTTTATTGTTGGATTCTGCCATGGGCACCATGATTCAAAATTTAAAACTTAATGAAGCTGATTTTCGTGGCGAGCTGTTTAAAGATCATGCCTCTGATCTAAAAGGCAATAACGATATTTTATCGCTCACCCAGGCGAATTTGATTCGAGATATCCATGAACAGAATTTAGCCGCCGGCAGTGACCTGATTGAGACCAACACCTTTAATGCCACGCGCATCGCCCAAGCCGATTACGACACAGAAGATTACAGCTACGCCATCAACAAAGCCGCTGCCCAGTTGGCGAAACAATCCTGTGATAAATACAGTACACCGGACAAACCACGCTGGGTGGTGGGTGTGCTGGGACCCACCAATCGCACCGCCTCTATTTCACCGGACATTAACCGGCCGGAATTTCGCAATGTCACGTTTAGCGAATTAACCGATGCCTACAGTGAAGCCATTAACGGTTTACTGGATGGTGGTGCCGATATCCTGATGGTGGAAACCATCTTTGATACCCTGAACGCCAAAGCCTGTTTGTTTGCTATTCGAACTATTTTAGATGAACGCCGCATAGATGTACCGATTATGATTTCAGGCACCATAGTCGATGCCAGCGGCCGCACCTTATCCGGGCAAACACTGACTGCGTTCTACCATGCCATACGCCATGCCAAACCCTTTAGTATCGGCTTAAACTGCGCCCTCGGCGCTGATGACCTGATTCCATACATTAAAGAACTGAATGACATCTGCGAATGTTATATCAGTGTTCATCCCAATGCCGGTTTACCGAATGAATTGGGCGAATATGACCAGAGCCCTGAACACATGGCGTCGATTTTAAAGGACATGATTGGCCATCGGCACATCAATATTATGGGCGGATGTTGCGGCACCACACCAGAGCATATCAAGGCAATGGCGGATTTGGATTTAATGCGTTCAGGGCGCCCCCTACCCGATTTAAAACCCTTGTGCCGCTTGTCCGGGCTGGAACCATTAACCATCACCCAGGAAATCAACTTCATTAATGTCGGTGAACGCACCAATGTCACCGGCTCCGCGAAATTCAAACGCCTGGTCAAAAACAATGAACTCGATGCCGCGGTGGAGGTGGCGCAACAACAGGTGGATAACGGTGCGCAAATTATTGACATCAATATGGATGAAGGCTTATTGGATTCTGAAGCGGTGATGGCCACCTTTTTAAAACTGATTGCCTCAGAACCGAATATTTCAAAAGTGCCCATTATGCTCGATTCATCTAAATGGAGCGTCCTGGAAACCGGCTTACAGCTGATTCAAGGCAAAGGCATTATTAATTCCATTAGTTTAAAAGAAGGTGAAGCGGAGTTTATTGAACATGCACGCCTGGCGATGAAATATGGCGCGGCGGTGATTGTCATGGCCTTTGACGAACACGGACAGGCGGATAATTTACAGCGTCGCATTGAAATCTGCCAGCGTTGTTATGACTTACTCACACAGGAAGTCAATTTTCCGCCGGAAGACATTATTTTCGATCCCAATATTTTCGCCATTGGCACCGGTATTGCCGAGCATAATAACTACGGCGTGGATTTTATCGAAGCCACCCGCTGGATAAAACAGAATCTGCCACATGTGCATGTCTCCGGCGGCGTCTCTAATATTTCATTCTCATTTCGTGGCAATAACCCACTGCGCGAAGCCATCCATTCAGTGTTTTTATACCACGCCATTCAAGCCGGCATGGACATGGGCATCGTTAATGCCGGTCAGCTGACTGTGTATGATGATATTCCGGCTCATATTCGCGATAAAATTGAAGACTTGTTGTTTAACCGTGACCCCAATGCCACTGAAGATCTTATGGTACTGGCTCAGGAACTACAACAAAGCCATTCCGATAACAGTGATAAAACTGCCTGGCGTGACTTACCAATCTATCAACGAATTAGCCATTCGTTGGTGCACGGTATCAGTGATTACATTGAACAGGATGCCGAGGAAGCCAGACAAGAACTGGAAGAGCCCATCGAAGTCATTGAAGGACCTTTAATGGATGGTATGAATGTGGTGGGCGATTTATTCGGTGCCGGTAAAATGTTCCTGCCACAGGTGGTGAAATCCGCCCGCGTTATGAAAAAAGACGTGGCCTATCAGACACCCATTATTGAAGCCAAAAAGGGCCGTCAACAAACCAAAGGCAAAGTGGTGATGGCCACCGTTAAAGGCGATGTCCATGACATCGGTAAAAATATCGTGGGCGTGGTCCTGGGTTGTAATAACTATGAAATCATCGATTTAGGGGTGATGGTTCCGGCGCAGAAAATCCTTGATACCGCGGTTGAACAACAAGCCGATATTGTCGGCCTGTCCGGCTTAATTACACCGTCTTTGGATGAAATGTGCTATGTCGCTGAATTAATGCAGGAACGTGGTATGAACTTACCGCTGATGATTGGTGGCGCCACCACTTCACGCACCCATACTGCGATTAAAATTGAACCGGGTTATGAGCACGCCACCGTGTGGGTGAAGGACGCTT
>CAZWVE010000283.1:0-2571 GCA_964636925.1 uncultured Marinicella sp. | reverse complement strand
AAGTGTACGCTTCTGTGAGCCAAATAGTTGTGAAGCGACTCACAGTTTACAATCAAGTCGTACGTTGTTTATTGATTTAAGTCAGGCCATGTATAAAGCACTGTGTATTGTAAAATCGTTTCACCTTCAGGCGGAATCTCAATGTTAAATTCAATGCTGTTTGCATCAACTTTTGTGTGTTGATGGCTCTGTTCGATGATTTGCCAATTATGCCATCGGTAAAGATGTTCTCTTACGGTCACGCGTTCGGCTGACTTTTTGCCGTTGCTGAGTTTAATCTCGAAGCTTTCCCGGGCTTCCCGCTTTCCAAGAGTGAAGTCTGTTTGACGACGTTCGCCATTCACATCAAAAGAATTCCCCAATGACAATGACACTGTTTGCTTGTTGGCGGTATGACCGATTTGATCGGCGCCAATAAAAGTTAAATGGCCCTCTGAGTCGGCTTGATTCACACGTACCCGGCCGGCGGGCATGGCCATGCCCAGGTTATTTTTTTGGGTGTTTTTAAAATGAATTTGAGCGACCACCGGTGTTTCTTTTTGATTGACATAACTCAGGTAGCCCGCATCCTGAATTGGTCTGGAGTGATTAAAACGTTGCTTATTTAAGGGATCAAAGATGAGTTTTCGTTCACAGTTAATTGGTTTTTGTGGCGCAAAAAGCCGAATTTGTTTGGTCGAATTTTGCGGTAAATTAACGCGGCGCGGCAATTTATACTGGTGGTATTCATAGACACTTTCTTCCTGAAAACCGGCATCTTGTTCCATATAGCTGGCAGCTGGCATGCGACGACCGGATACTTGAACCTTGTTGGCGGCTTGATTGACATCGCCGGCCACTAATTTAAGCGCATAGTCGTTAAAACTTTTCCCGGACTGGTTAATGATGGATACCCAGGCGCTTAAGTTAAATTGACAGTCTTGTTGCCGATCTAATTCCAGAATATAGTCAGCCCACCAGGTCATGCCGGCGGTTTGGTAGCTGATGGCAACCAGCTGGTCTTTACCAGTATTGGAATCCAGAAGCCACAGCAGCGTTGGCTTTGTTAGTAAGCCGCCGGGTAAATCGGGAAAACTGATTTCAGACCAATTGCGTATGGTTGATAAGGTACCGTCATCCAATTGTAATATCAAACCGCCCTGAGTACTCAGCAGTTGTCCTTTAATCCGGCTGGGCTCACCGCCTTTGTCAAAACCCACGGTGATGGTTTTGTCGATGTATTTTTGTAATAAAGCCTCGCTGCCAACCAAATCATATTGGTAATTCTGATCTAAAATAAAGGCGGCATCCGGGTTATTTGGGGTGCTGAACGTCACCGTGGTGGGGTCTATATGTGCTGTGACATCATCATAAGCCAACTCAAAACGACCTTTTTGAAATGCCATTGTTTTATTTTGTTTGATGACGGCAAAACCCGGTATTTGTTGTGCTTGAATGTGCTGGTTTTGGTTAATGTTATAACCTACCGTGGAAGAATAAATGGTTAAACTATTGTCTTCTGCGGCAAGCACGACAGAAGACGCCATACAAATCGTGGCTGTAGCCAAACATTTCATTAAACCCATGTGATCTGCCTCTATCAGTCAGTGAAAAATTCGCGGGTAAACTTAACTTGAAATAAAGTGCTTGAACCTGTTGGCTTCGCTTCGATAGAAAAGTTAACATTTTCTTCGTTATTTAAGGCAAAAGTACCTAAGTAATAAACAGCCTCGTCCTGTTCGACAATTTTAATGAGTTTAATATCTTTACTTTGGTGGACAAGGTTTTTGGCTTCTATGGTGATATCCGCTTCCACCGCTTTCGGCTCTTCGCCACTTTTGTCCATCACTGAAATACTTAGAATGCCACGGTTTTTTGACCGTGTTATTTGGTACGTGTTGGCAATTTCCTTGGATAAAAAAGTGGAGGGAAAGGTGTTATAGTGCAATTCATAATCGCCTTGAATAACCACTTGTTCAGCCTGTAATAGGCCACTCAATGCGATCAAGGACAGAACCGTTATGATGCGACTAATTTGTTTTTGGATGTGCATGATTATCTCCCAATAAAATAAATTAAGTACCGAATTATCTTATCATGAATAATGTTAAAACTTCACTAAATCAGCAGTTTGTCTGTTCTTATTCTTAACGACATAAAAAAACCCACGGTTTTCAGCCGTGGGTTTGTTGGCGACCATTGCCGACTTATGACAACAAATCTTTAATGGTCTTACCCAGAAATGTCGGTGATTTAACGGTGGTGACACCGGCCGATTCTAAAGCTTCGTATTTTGCTTGCGCGGTGCCTTTGCCACCCGCTACGATGGCGCCGGCGTGACCCATGCGTTTACCTTCCGGCGCAGTGACACCGGCAATGTATGAAACCACCGGTTTGGTGACATGGTCTTTGATATAGTCTGCCGCTTCTTCCTCGGCAGAACCACCAATTTCACCCACCATAATGATGCCGTCGGTTTGATTATCTTCCTGGAATAATTTCAAACAATCAATAAAGTTGGTGCCCTGAATAGGGTCGCCGCCAATACCAATACAGGTGGATTGGCCATAACCCAATGCGGTTGTTTGATGC
>CAZWVE010000282.1:0-2573 GCA_964636925.1 uncultured Marinicella sp. | reverse complement strand
CCGGAACCTGATTGCTCGGGATTAAACCAGGAGCCTTCATAAGGTGTTGGCTTAATATATTCCTGCTGACAATCAGGGCAAGGTAACTCAGGGCCTGATTGTGCATAAATGCAAATTGGTAGCCATACAACCAATATAAAACCTATCACCCTTTTAATCATTTAAATAATCAAAACTCCCTGTATTAACACAGTATTCTGGACTGCTTGGAGAAATACATAAATTATAGCTAAGACGAATCATTTCCAGGGTATCGCCAGTGGGCGATTCGCCATAAATTCTATCAGAGCTTATACTGGGTAAATTTAGATCGAAATAGTGATAGAGACCCAAAGGAAAATAACACTCCACGCCTTCGATGCTTGAATTTTGATCATACTCACATCTTAAATAACCGAAGCTCAATGCTTCTGGAGGATTGGGGTAATACGTGGCAGAAAAATTTAATGTCCCATCTCCTGCGATTATTGCTCGGCTTAAATGTATCATATAATTAATAGTATTGTATATTTCAAGAGTTCCATTATTTTCTTTCACAAAAACAGTCCACCAACCTTCTAATTCAGGAATCGGAAATGATGTTTGTTCCTCAAAGTGGTTACTGGTTTCAAAGCCAAAGTACAACGGCACAATATTCTGGACATCACCGCCATTAATGGAAAAACTGGCATGGGCATGACGATTAAAAATAATTTCAATATCACCAATTTCCTCTATTTCACTCGGTGGTTTATAGTCACAATTAATGCAATTGCCGCCTTTGTATTTCCCTAAAGTCGAATTGACTTTCCATAAACCGCCTTCATCGGCAGCATCTTGAAGCTGACCGTCAAATAAAGCCCAAATAGGCTCACCGGCCTCATCATAACCAAAGTAATATCCCAACAGCTTATCGTTTTCAACTTCAATTAAAAAACCGGAACCTGATTGCTCGGGATTAAACCACGAGCCTTCATAAGGTGTCGGCTTAACATACTCTTGTTGACAACCAGGACAGGGTAATTCAGGGCCTGATTGCGCATTGCTATAACCAACAGTCAGTAGCAACCCAACAAATACCAAAATATTATATAAATTCATAAGTGCTCCAACTAACATTACATACATCCGGCTAAATAATAGCCAAACACTTGATTTGAGTATCCACTGCAACCGGCATCATTGCAAGCTTTAACCCGATAATAAGCGTTTTGAGAATAATTAGCATATAACAAAGTATCAAAATCCATTGTCGTTGCCACGTAAGTAAATCCGCTGCTTGGCCGACAAACGCCACACCAACGCCGCCAAGACGCCTGCCAAACGGTGACTACCCGATAAAGACAACAAACCGTTCAGCTTAATAGTTAAATGAAAAATATGCGCTCGCATAGGCGCATTATAGATGAATCAATTTGATTAAGTTAGCTTTAAAAAAGGCCCAATGAAGGGCCCTTACACTGATTAAAGTTCGCTGTAAATATCTTCAATAACACCTTTTAACAAAACCAACCCGTCAACAACATTTTGATCAATGAAGTTAATTGTTTTAGTTGGTGTAATGGCGCTTTTTTCACTCACACTTAAAGACTTTAACTCAGATAAAAACTGACTGTTATATTCGATATAAGGCTGGGCGGCATCCAAATCAGCAATTCTAACAGCTTCGACCGGTATATTTTCATGATATGTCTCAGCGTCTAATGATGAAATAAACCCCGGCGCAAAAGTTGAATTAAAACTGCTTTTACCGGAAACATGGTCAAGTTTCACCACATAAGCCTCGGAGTGAGAATATTCACCCGGCGGTTGCGCATAAGCAAAAATAACAACCCAATCACCTATTCCGTGATCATACACCTGAACCGCCGCTGCAACATTAAAAGTTCTTATCTCTAACCCTGTAACAACCTTATATCGGGCATTGCCGGCACCTATCACTGTTCTATCCTCCCAAAGAAGGAAATCTTTAGTGAAAGATGAGCTAAAATCATTAACCCGTCTTAATACCCACAAACCCTTAGCGCGGTCAATAGGCTTCTCATACCCATAGTAATACTTAACCAGCGTCATGTTTTTTCCAGCCCAGGTAAAGTCAGCCTCATTGCCATTTACGAATGTCATCGTAAAATCACCAATAGAATTAGCCTCATCAAACTCAGGTGCTGTGTAAGCGCAGCCTACACACTGACCATTTTTACCGGTACTAAAAGAGCCCGCGTATTTATTTTGGTTGTTATCATCACGATAACCAACACCCTGCCACCATATCGCATCACCGTTTTGTTTGTAACCAAAATAGGTGGCTAAAATGCGACCATCCTGAATCTCCACGGTAACACCACGACCGGGCTCATCTTTGTCATACCACATGCCCTCGGCAGGTGAAACCAACGTATGGTCCGCAAAATTATAAAAATTATCATCCTGAGCAAAAGCCCCAAAAGACAATAAAACCATTAACATAAAATATTTCATCATTGAACTCCTTTTGAAAAAGATTTATTAAATTCTTCAAAATTATATAAAACTTGTATTTCCTGAATTCGGATAATAAGTGCAATTTCCTGAGAAGTTCGGTTAACTGATATAGT
>CAZWVE010000281.1:0-2587 GCA_964636925.1 uncultured Marinicella sp. | reverse complement strand
CCAAACATCAGCCGGTACCCAGCAAACTGCTGAGTCGATTGGTAATCTGGTGGAATTGGCAACCGAATTAAGAAAGTCGGTTGAAGACTTTAAATTACCTGAAGATGAGTTTTATTAATTAGATTGCCATTAAGTTGACATGTACAAAATGTATAAACAGCAACCGTTTGTTCAGATATCGCCACTGACTGAAGCTGAGTATCAGCGTTGGGCCGGCTTGTTGGCAGAGCGCTTGGGCATTATTGTGCCGAAAGAGCGTAAGATGTTTTTGCAATCAAAAATCTGGTCACGAATGCGTGAAATTGGTTATCAACGCTATGACAAGTACTGGGAATTTATCAATTCCGGTATCGAAGGCAATCTTGAATGGTCGCAGCTGGTGGATCGCCTCACGGTTCATGAAACCTCGTTTTTCAGGCATCAACCGTCTTTTGATTTGGTGGCAGAGGATATTCAAGCCCATATTAATGACAGTGATGAGGTTCTCAAATATAAAATGTGGTCGGTCAGTTGTGCCACCGGTGAAGAGGCGTATTCATTGGCTCTGGTGGCTCATCATCTGTGTCAGCAAACGGACAAAAAGTGTTATTACGGCGTCACCGCCACGGACGTCAGTAGTCCGGCCATTGCGCTCGCCAAGCAAGGTATCTACGGCACGGATAAAAAGACACAAATTAATACAATGTATCATCCCTATTTAACAGAATTGAACAAAGAAATGTTTACCCTTTCGGCAAAAATAAAACGGCGTATGGCCTTTGGGGTATTTAATTTATTGGATGTGAAGCGACCGTCTCAGGTTAAATACGATTTAATTTATTGCCAGCATGTGTTGATGTATTTTGAACGTGATGTACGGCGACAAATTTTAGACGGATTGGTCACTTATTTAAACAGAGATGGTTTGTTGATTTTGGGACAAACTGAAATCAATGCGTGGTCTCATCCGGCCATGCAACGGGTGGAAAAAGGGCGAACTTTGGCATTTAGGCTGACATAATTATGAGTAATAAAGACAACATAGATTTCTCAACTTTAACCTGGGTTAAATCAGAATTAGATGAAACGCTGAATCGCGCCAAGGAAGCGTTAATGGCGTATATTGATGAGCCTGAGGACAGCAATCAGCTGCAATTTTGCATCACGTACTTGCATCAGATTCAGGGCACCCTAAAAATGGTTGAATTATACGGTGCTGCGATGGTGGCCGAAGAAATGGAAGCCGTGGCCAAAGCGCTGTTGGATGATGCCATTGATGATACTGACGCGGCTTTTGATGTGCTGCTGCGCAGTATTTTACAGCTACCTGATTATTTAGAGCGAATTGAATTAGGCCATAAAGATGTGCCCATAGTGCTATTGCCTTTGGTTAACGATTTACGTGCCGTACGCAGCCAGCGGTTATTATCTGAAAGTGCCTTGTTTAATCCCGATTTGAATCTGGGTGTGCCTGAACAGATTCAGAACCAGGATATTGCCTTACAGGGGAATCAACTCAAGACAGCTTTGATGAAATTACGCTCGGCCTATCAAATGGGCCTGTTAAAATGGATTAAACAAGACAAAACAGAGCATGCCATACAGCAATTACAACAGATATTATCTAAATTGCGCATGGTGTTGCCGCAAACAGATTTTAAACAATTGTTTTGGGTATACAGCGGTTTATTACAGGGCTTATCCGATAACCGGGTTAAGGACAGTATTGCGATTAAATCGTTAGCGGCTAAAGTCGATTTGTTTATTAAGGATATCGCCCAAAAAGACAGCCAGGTTAAATCCACAGGTCGCGCCTTAACCCGTAATCTTTTGTATTACATTGCCCTGAGTGAGCCCGGCTCAGACAAGGTCGATGACATTAAAACCTATTTTCATTTAGATCAATTTATTCCCGATGAGACTGAAATTAAACATGCTCAGGGTAGTTTGTCGGGTAAAAACAAAGAATTATTACAAACGGTTTCTGCCGCCATTAAAGACGATATTTTGGTGGTGCAGGAATCACTGGATTTGTTTATTCGCAATAAGTCGGCGCAGTTAGGTGAGTTAACACCCTTGTTGGGTAATCTGCAAAAAATAGCCGATACCCTGGGTATTTTAGGCTTGGGCGTGGCACGCGATGAAGTCATTATGCATCAAAGCGAATTAAAACAAAATATTGATGATAATGAACGACCCAAAGATGCGGAATTATTGGATGTCGCGCAAACCTTATTGCGTATTGAGTCTGATTTAGGTGATCATATTCAGTCCCTGGGCATTACCACAGAAAGTGATGATGAGCAGGAGCATCGAATTCCGCGTTCTGAACAAAAACAAATTGTTAAACAGTTGGCCAAAGAGTCTATTGTCAACTTGCAACAGGTCAAAGCCAACTTTGTTGCTTTCATTGAAGCGCCCTGGGATAAACATCAGGTGGAAGACAACCCCATGTTGTTAAAACAAATTGCCGGCGCCTTAAATATTTTGGATTTAACGCTGGCCGGTGAACACATCCAGGATATTATTCGCTATGTTGATGAAGAAATTTTAACCAAAGAAGCCAAACCATCAGCCGTTGAATTGGAACAGTTGGCGACAGTGGTGT